>CANOKG010000005.1 GCA_947566655.1 uncultured Muribaculaceae bacterium
CAACAAGGTCGTTGACCTTGATTTCAACATCGGTGTTGATGTTGGCCAAGTCATAGTTATCGTCGACACATGCAGTCAATAATGCCGCTATTAATGGCAATGATGCCAATGACTTGAAAATTAATGAATTCTTCATAAAATATAATGAGTAAAATGTCTATTGGTTACCCGATTTATAACTTAATTGGATAGAATAATCAGTCTATAATACTTATAGACTAATTGGTTAAAAACGGAACAAAATTAGTGAAATTTCCCTAAATAGACAAATTTTACTAAAAAACAGTTGGCTTTGAATTGTAGTAAAGAGTTGCTTGATAAAATCAGATTAATTTGGCGATTATTGCAACTTATTTGTATCTTTGTCAAAGAACTCACTTAATATACCCAGAACCATGAATAAAAAATATCTCAGTTTGTCGGTAGCTACTGCTTTGGCCGTAATATCAGTTGGGGCAAAAGCTCCGGTTTACACAGTTAAATCTCCTTCGGGAAATCTTGAAATACTTGCTGTAGCAGGAGATACTCTCAGTTACTCGGTTGTGTCGGGTGCTACAACTGTTGTTGATGACATAAAAATTGCGATGTTATTGTCTGACAATAATTATGGAATTAATCCAAAAGTAAAAAAAACAGTCAGGGACTCAAAAAGAGATATTTGCCGGCCTGTTGTTCCTACGAAATTTTCAGAAGTTCCCAATGACTACAATGCTATTACACTGATATTTAACGGTGGATATTCAGTAGAGTTCCGTGCTTTTGACGATGGTGTCGCCCATCGGTTCATTTCCCAATCATCCAAGATTGATAGTATCAATGTAGTCAACGAGATTTATGACGTCACCCTCCCGTTAGGTACTTTAGCCAATCTACAACAGTGCAATAGCTTCAAGACGAGCTATGAAAATGTGTATAGCCACATGCCACTCGTCAATTGGCGTCCAACCGATGAGATGTCGACTCTCCCGGTTCTGATGCAGGAGGCCGATGGTGTTAACGCCCTGTTCTGTGAGACCGATCTCACCGATTATCCTGCCATGTTTTTGAAAGGAGATGGCAATAATGGCTTCTCGGCACTATTTCCAAAGGTTCCGGTGAAATTTGGATATGATGGTGACCGCAGTGTCAAAATACTTGAAGAGGCTCCATATATAGCTCGCACATCAAGCAATCGCTCGTTTCCGTGGCGTTATATCGCCATAGGCTCGGATGCCGATATTTATCAACAGACGTTGTCGTGTCGTCTCTCAACTCCTTCGTTGGTCGACGATACCTCGTGGATCAAGCCAGGAGCGGCCAGTTGGGAATGGTGGAACGGCGCAACACCCTATGGTCCCGATGTAAATTTCGAGTCGGGATATAACCTTGATACATATAAGTATTTTATTGATTTTGCTTCGAAGTTTGGCATCCCATATATAATAATGGATGAAGGTTGGGCCATGACAACAACCGATCCATATACTCCTAATCCAAAAGTTGATGTGCACGAAATCGTTAGATATGGTCGTGAAAAAGGTGTTGGAGTTTTCCTATGGCTCACTTGGCTAACTGTCGAGAATAACTTTGAGTCGCTATTTAAAACAATGAGCGACTGGGGTGTGAAAGGACTTAAAATAGACTTTATGGACCGTAGTGACCAATGGATGGTGAACTTCTACGAGCGGGTTGTTAGGGAGGCTGCCAAGAATCAAATTATGGTCGATATGCATGGATCGTTCAAACCTGCCGGATTAGAGATAAGATATCCTAACCTCATGTCCTATGAGGGTGTTCGTGGTATGGAACAGATGGGAGGGTGTCGTCCCGATAATACTGTCTATCTGCCATTCATGCGTAACGCTGTAGGTCCTATGGACTACACTCCCGGTGCTATGATAAGCATGCAGCCCGAGCATTATCGTTCTGAACGTCCCAACTCGGCCTCTATAGGTACTCGTGCATATCAAATGGCTCTTTTCCCTTTATTTGAGACTGGAATACAAATGCTTGCCGATAATCCTACGTTGTATTACCGAAATCCTGACTGTACTGAATATATCGCTTCAGTCCCGCTTACATGGGATGAGACACGTCTTCTTGATGCTAAGATAGGACAATATGTAGCTGTTGCCAAGCGCCATGGTGACACATGGTGGGTAAGTGCCATCTGTGATAACGAGTCTCCGGTAGAGCTCTCTGTACCTGCAAGCTTTCTTGGTGAAGGCCGATATGATATAGAATGGTTTGAAGATGGGATCAATGCCAACAATCAAGCTATGGATTACCGGCATCATACTGGCACCATCGACAACCAATCCACCCTCTCGATGAAACTAGCCCGTAACGGAGGTTGGACAGCCCGCATTGCTCCTGCCGGTAATTAATCAGAATACGTAACAAACATAAGGATGGCATGGATAAGTATCCATGCCATCCTTATGTTTGTATGTTTATTGTGGTGGTCAGTAAGTCAGGATGGGAGCTGTTGAGCTTTCTTCTTTTCGAGGAATTCGTTGATTCCGCAGAGGTGCTCTCTGACGCGTCCGTTGCCAAATTCGTAGACTTTTGTTACCAGGCCATCGAGGAAGTCGCGGTCATGGCTTACAAGAATCAGAGTGCCGTCGAAGTCGCGCAATGCTTGCTTCAGGATATCTTTGGTCTTAAGGTCAAGATGGTTAGTGGGTTCATCGAGTATTAGCAGGTTGATTGGTTCAAGCAGGAGTTTGATCATGCAGAGTCTGACACGTTCTCCTCCCGAGAGTACTTTAACTTTCTTCTGGTTTTCCTCACCTCCAAACATGAATGCGCCAAGGAGATCACGAATTTTCAAGCGGGCATCACCTACCGCAATATCGTCGATAGTTTGGAATACGGTAAGTTCCTCGTCGAGCAACGATGCGCTGTTTTGAGCGAAGTAACCGATTTTGACATTGTGTCCTAACGTTAAAGTGCCATCGTGTGTTATCTCGTTCATGATGGCTTTTACCATTGTCGACTTGCCTTCACCATTGCGCCCGGCAAAGGCTACTTTGTCTCCTCTCTCTATAGTGAAAGATGCGTTGGAAAACACAGGCTTGCCATCGTAGCTCTTACCAACCCCCTCGGCTATGACAGGGTAGCTTCCGCTTCGTGGACATGGTGGAAATTTAAGTCTCAGAGCCGATGTGTCTTCCTCATCAACCTCTACTATTTCAAGTTTCTCAAGCCACTTCACTTTGCTTTGTACCTGATAAGTTTTGGAGTAGGTGCCTTTAAAGCGTTCGATAAATTCCTTGGCTTCGGCTATTTGTTTCTGTTGGTCGTCAAACTGCTTTTGTTGTTGCTGACGACGCTCACGGCGAAGCTCAAGGTAGTGGCTGTAGGTAGCTTTGTAGTCGTATATACGCCCAAGTGTTACTTCAATAGTGCGGGTTGTTATGTTGTCAATGAAACGACGGTCGTGGCTTATTACTACAACCGCCATGGGGCTGTTTATTATGAAATCTTCAAGCCATCCTATCGATTCTATGTCGAGGTGGTTGGTAGGCTCGTCAAGCAGCAGTACATCCGGATTCTGCAATAGAAGTTTGGCAAGCTCGATGCGCATGCGCCATCCTCCTGAGAATTCACTGGTAGGACGATTGAAATCCGATCGTTCGAAACCGAGACCCAAAAGTGCTTTTTCGACATCTTCCTCGAAATGGGTCATGTCGATGGCATAGAATTTCTCGCTTATGGTAGCTACCTTCTCTATAAGTTCCATATAGGAGTCACTCTCATAGTCGGTGCGTGTGGCGAGCTCGTTGTTCATGGCATCGATTTCGGCTTCCATCTCTTTAAGGTGAGCAAATGCCCTGGATGCTTCTTCAAACACAGTCAAGTCGTCATTGGTCATCATGTGCTGAGGAAGGTAGCAAACGGTGCAATCCTTGGGTACTGATACAGAGCCTCGGGTTGCAGATCTTACACCGGCAAGGATCTTCAGTAACGTGCTTTTGCCGGCACCGTTTTTACCCATTAAGGCGATACGGTCCTTGGGATTGATTACAAATGAAACGTCTTTAAAGAGGGTGGTTCCGCCAAATTCAACGGTGAGGCCATCAACTGAAATCATATTGAATTATAGATAATTAATAATCTAAACATACTCCTATTGGAGGAGGACTGGACTACAGTGCCAGTAGCGTTTTAATCAAATACGCCTTGTATGCTCTCTGTAGCTTCGTTGTCATCGGTATACTCGCCGTAGTATTCGCGCTCACAAAGATCGACATCGTTGGGGAATGTGAACACCGATGATTGTTTGTAGGGAAGAGTGTCGTCTTTATATACTTTGGTCATGTATTTACCATAGATTGGTAGAGCCATGGCCGCACCTTGGCCGTTGGCCATGGAGTTGAAGTGTATATAACGTTCTTCACCTCCTACCCATGTTCCGGTAACAAGATCGGGTGTGAATCCCATGAACCAACCATCGGAGTTAGAGTTGGTAGTACCGGTTTTGCCTCCCATCTGGGCCGTTATGTTGTAGGGCGCTCGGCGCAGTCGGTTACCAGTACCGCCATCTACTACATTGAGCAGCATAGACAGGATGCGCCAATATGCGGTTTCCGAAATAACCTCGGTGTGGTTGGGGGTGAACTCCGAGATGATGTTACCGTTGGAATCGGATATTGATGTTACGAAGACCGGGTCAACTCTCATACCTCGGTTGGAGAATGCGGTGTAGGCACCAACCATCTCTTTGACCGATACGTCACAGGGACCAAGGCACAGTGACATAACAGGGTCGAGTTTGTTGGTGATTCCAAAGTTATGCATCGTGCGCACGAGCGTTTGGGGTGACAGCTGGCTCATGAGACGGGCTGATATCCAGTTGTTGGAGTTGGTCAATGCCCAGCGAAGGGTCACCATCTCGCCTACATGGGCTGAGCCGGAGTTGCGTGGCGACCAGGCGCGACCCGATTCATCAATAATTGTGGGTTGATCGTTCAGCATCTCATCACATGGTGTAAAGCCCTCCTCCATGGCATAGGTATAGAGGAACGGCTTGACGGTGGAGCCAATTTGACGGCGACCGGTCGACACCATGTCATATTGGAAGTGACTGAAATCGGGACCTCCCACATAGGCTTTGACATGTCCGGTGCGGGGATCCATCGACATCACTCCGGTGCGCAGGAAGTGCTTGTTATAGAGTATTGAATCTTTAGGTGTCATTATAGTATCAATACCGCCATCATAACTGAACACGGTCATGTCGACCGGAGTATTGAAAGCCTTCTCTATATCGCTTTCCGACACACCTGCCTTTTTCATCAACCGGTAACGGTCACTCTGTTTCACTGCTGTGGCAATAAGGCGGTTAAGCTGATCGCTTGAAAGTTCTTCGCGATTGGTCGTATAGGGAGCGCCTTTAACGTTACGTTTCTCACGGAAGAATGCCTGCTGTAGTTGTCGCATGTGGTCGGCTACTGCCTCTTCGGCATAGCGTTGCATGCGGGAGTCGATGGTGGTATATATTTTAAGGCCATCGGTATAAATATCATAATGAGAGCCATCGGGCTTAGGATTCTTGTCGATCCAGCCAAACAGGGCGTTGTTTTCCCAGGCAATTGAGTCATCAACAAACTTCTGGTCTTCCCAGGCCATGTATTTGGAGCGGTCGGGTTTGTGAGCCGATAGCATTCTACGCAATTCTTCGCGAAAGTATGGCGCCAAGCCGTCTTTATGGTCTACACGATTGAAGTTGAGTGTGAGTGGAAGTTGTTTTAGCGAATCGGCTTCGGCACGCGAGAGTTTGTTGGCCTTGACCATCTGGTCAATTACGGTGTTACGGCGGTTGCGGGTGCGTTCGTTTTGTCTCACCGGGTTGTAGTAGGCGGGATTCTTTACCATGCCAACAAGCGTAGCTGCTTCCTCAACGTTCAGATCGGCAGGATCCTTGCCAAAATATACGTGGGCAGCGGTTTTGATACCAACAGCGTTATAAAGAAAATCAAACTGGTTGAGATACATTTTCAGAATCTCGTCTTTTGAAAAGTTACGTTCGAGTTTTACGGCAATCATCCATTCAACCGGCTTCTTGAAGGCTCGATCAAGTATTCCCTCCGATTCGGGAGAGTACAACTGTTTGGCCAACTGCTGGGTTAATGTCGAACCACCACCGGCATTTTTGTTTTGTAAAACTATAGTTTTAACCAGTACACGCATCACGGCGCGCATGTCGATACCCGAGTGGTCATCGAAACGTGAGTCTTCGGTGGCTACGAGTGCATCGACAACGTGGGGCGATATTTCAGAGAAGTCGGCATAAACTCGGTTGCCTGTGCCGCGGAAATAACGTCCGAGTTCCTCTCCATCGGCCGAATATATTACTGAGGCATACTTGTCGGTGGGGTTTCTAAGTTCCTCTATCGGGGGCATGTAGCCAATAAAACCGTTATATATGAGCGCAAATAGGATTATAAGCAACATGAAGCCGAGTGCGAAGGCCGACCACAAAGCGCGTATTATCAAATTGTTTCGTTTAATTGTTTTATCTGATTTCTCTTTCATGCAAATGTTAGAGCTTGGTTGTGAAAAGATTGAATTTTAGTGGGTACAAAGTTAATACTTTACGGTCAATAATTATCACAAAATTTGTAACTTCGCACTTGAAAACTCAGAATCTAATGTCAATAAATACAAATGGGCGATACCACTTTTAATAAAATGCAACTTTTGAAACGTCGCTTTTTCGCTATGAGAAATGGTGCCGTTGCCGATAGTCTGCGTCGGCAGGGAGCTGATTACCGAATAATATTTGGATTGAATTTACCTCAATTGGTAGATATCGCGAGAGAGTTTGGCCCTGACATCGATCTTGCCCGGCAGTTGCGCGACAATGTAGCGACACGTGAGAGCATGTTGGTCGCACCGATGCTGTTTCCTGTCGAGGAGTTGACTTTGGAGGAGGCCGACAAGTGGTTATCGGGTTGTGTGTCGACCGAGGTTATTGATATAGCATGTCTTAAGCTTTTCAAATATCATCCCGAAGCGGTGCAATTAGTTGAATTGCAAGTTGCTGCTGATCATAGTTTGGCTATGTATGCAGCGCTGCGTCTGTCGGCTAATCTATTGCCTGCCAACATGGACTATACCGAAAAGATCGCACGTGCTGAACTTGAGCGTAACAATCGGTTGACTCAAAGCATGTCGCGTATGATACTTGATGACATTGAATGGCGAAAAGTCGATATTAATACTCGATAGGCCCGGTTGCTAAGCGAATGATCAAGGCGATAAGAGCAACAAAACCGATTGAAATCAGTGCTCTGATCCATGCATTCAGTTTCTTGGGCAAAAGATGAAACATAACCATTGATACAAGTCCTGTAACTATGCCCGATAAAAAGGGTCCCCATTCCATAATCGTTTGTTATTAGGTTATTTATTTGATTTACAGCTGAGTTCGTATAGTGAGAGAACGTCTAACATTTCTATTGGCAAATAAGATATAGCCTGTTCTTTTATCCATATAGGAATATCGTATTGTGCCTCGGCCAGCGAACCCACAATAGCTCCTACTGTATCACTGTCCCCGCCATAGGATACAGCCAAGCGAATGGCGTCCTCAAATGAAGTGGCCAGCGATGCAATATATAGAGAAAGTGGTACACAACCTTGACAGGTTACGTCAAAGAATCCTCTTGGAGGAAGGCTAGAGAAAACCTCTTCACCATAAAATTCTTTGGCTACATCTTCAAAAATCTTGCCTGATTTAATTTTTGCACTTCTCATTCTGAAGATTGCAACAGCGATAGCTTCGGCTCCTTTAATCCCCTCGGGATGATTATGGGTTATAGCGGCCGATTGTTTAGCCTGTTCTCTCACTTCGTCTTCATTGTTAAAAAACCATGCAATAGGGCTTACGCGCATCGCCGAACCATTTCCAAAGCTATTGTAGGGGTAAGGATCGGGGCGCATAACCCAGTTTAAGAAGTAGCTGCCATATTCCCCTTTAGGATGAGGGTATCTTCGGCACCATTGACGCATTGATTGCTGATAACCAATTCTCTTCAATAAGGCATCGGCAACAGCAACAGTACAAATAGTGTCATCGGTAAAGTCGCATCCACGTCCAAACAATTTAAAATCATAAGCTGAGGTGTTGGTAAATTCGTAGTCCGACCCAGCGATATCTCCTATTATAGCTCCAATCATAACTTCTTGTAGTTTACTTAATATGTGAATGTTAGAAACAATAACCTTGATTCAGATCAAGGCATATCTTCATCCTCATTGGCAATATCTTCTATCTTCGCATTTCTGTGATAACCGTGTCTGATGAATGAATTCACAAATATAAGGTTTTTCTGCGGGACTTTTGATAATCTTTTTTTTGTATGTAGATCTCGTCTTAGTTATCTGATATGCAAAGATAGTACTTTTGTTGAACTTTTGGTATCAAGCACAAAGATAGTTGCAAATTAGTGATTTATTTGAAGAATTCGTTTTTTGATCCAGTAGATGCTTGTGCTCTCCATAGCGCATTCCTCGACACCCTCGCTCTCCATCAAATTACGCAAGGCCATCAGTTCTTCGGTCAATAAACCGAACTTGTATTGAATTTATTTTTTTCGGTGAATATATTGGGAAATTAGGTTGTTAGGCATTTTGAATTGTCAAGCATTTAGATATGTTTGTGAAGTTTATTCTGACTTAATCGTTTTGCTCATAGTAATACGAATAGTCAATACCTTTCATAAAGGTTTCACGATCGTCAATGCGCGCGGTAAGTGCCGATTTGACCAAAGCTTTTATATGGCTTGAATTTGCAACGCTTTCACGCATGGCGTCAAGATATTCGTCCTTGTCAATCTTGCTCCAATCAACGCATTTCTTTAGCGAGCGTTTAAGCATCAGGTCAAGCCAAATGCGTGTGCTACGTCCGTTGCCTTCCATAAAAGGATGTGCTACATTCATCTCCACATATTTATCCAAGATTTCGTTGAATGTGGTTTCAGGCATTCGTTCAATCATTTGGAGAGTATTGGAAAAGTGCATGCAGTTGGCGAAAGTAAAGCCCCCCTTAGATATATTCTTCGTACGAATCTGACCTGCAAATTCATAAAGACCACCGAAGATAAAAGCATGAATCTGTTGGAGGCATTTAATGCTTCCAGGCTCAAGTTCCTTCAATAAGCCAGACTCGAAAAGGTCGTAAGCCTTTTTGCGACTGCGTCCGTCGAGGGTATTCTCGCTATATGTAAACCAATCGAGGAATCCGATAGCCTTATTGTTTGGCATTGCTTTTGCCAACTGAGATACACTCTCTGCATCAATGACATCTGTTTTATAACTTTTGCCATCGGCCGCTTTTAATTTCAGTTGGTTAGTAGCACTAACCAACTGAGGATCCGTTGTTCTTAGCTTGTTTTTCAGATATTTCCAATAGTTACGGGTCTTTGTATAGTCATCTTGGTTATTAAAAATGGCGATAATGTCTAATACCGAGAACCACCATTTACTGTTTGTTTCATCCCAAATAGCGCGTACAGGTCGATTATTATAGAATCGTATTGAAATCTTGTTGTTCATTGAGGAGAGGGCGTTTAATTTTGATCCTGTCTGATATTGCTAAATATGCAAAGATAGTATTTTTGTTGTATTTTGAGTATCAAATACAAAGATAATTTGTTTGGATCACGTGATTTAGTGCTGGATTTGGTGCTGCTATTTGGTAGTTTTGGGTTAGAATGGGTAGCCTATGGCGAGGTGGAAGGCGAGGGAGTTACCAAACGATGTCATGTTATAGTAGCCACGCTTGCCGGTGTCGTAAGGCGCATGCAATCCTATGCCGAGATCGGCTCTGATTACAAGCATTGAAATGTCGAAACGCAGGCCGGCACCCGTTCCAAGTGCAAGGTCTTTAAGGAATGAAGAGGCACGGAGCTTGCCACCGGGGCGCTGGGGATCGTTCTTCAACAACCATACATTGCCCGAATCCAGGAAGATGGCTCCGTGAAGAGGTCCTACTATTGGAAAACGATACTCTACGTTGGCTTCAAATTTGAATGTACCGGTCTGATCGAAGTAACCTTCTACCTGATCACTGGGTGCGTGGTATGATCCCGGACCTATTGACCTGACGGTAAAAGCCCTGACCGAATTGGCTCCGCCTACATAGAATTGTTCGCTATAAGGAACTTGGGAAGAGTTTCCGTAAGCATGGGCTGCGCCTACTGCCACGCGACTCACAAGCCTGTTTTCTCCCGAAAGTCTACGGTTATATACAATTTGGAATTGTCCTTTTATAAACTGAGAAAACGGAGTTCCAAAGAGACGTTTCTCCCCTTTATCGCCACACGCTTGATATATAGCCCAGAATATGTTGCCGGCCTCCTGCACCGACCAGTTGATGTTAAGACCATTGTTGCGGTCGAAGTCTCGACTGTAATTATAGGAGTAGGCTATCTGAGGTATGAATTGGGAACGGAAACTCAGGGCTATTGCCGGGTTGGCGGCAGTTATGGAATCGAACACAGCTGTGGTGTTGATAAGTTTTGTATAAGTTAGTTTGAATGGGGTCAAAGTGGTAAATACGTGTCGGGAGGCTTGCCATTCATAGGAATAGGATAGGTTAAACTGAGCCATCTTGAAATAGTGAGGTCTATTCAATAGATCAGCATTAAGCGTGATATGGGTCCAGTTCAGTACGCGACGACTGCGTGGTATGAATTTGGGAGCTATAAGTCGCGGAAAAGCAAGCGAGCCTGTGATTCCAATCTCGTAAGAGTTGAAAATTGACGATTTTCTGCCTCCGGAGTGCCCTGTTTGCCACTCATAGGTACCTGTCAGCGCCACATTTAATTGCTCTCCACCACCAAAAAGGTTGCGATTGGTAACCGAGAATGTTGCTCCGGGACCTATGTAACTGTTTGACTTAGACGATGCATTGACCTCTATCGATGCCTCAAGCGGAGTGTCGAAAGTACAATTAATGTCTACGTTTAGCCTTGGTTCTGACGATAGTGTATCGGGAATAACATCCATCGATATAGCATTAAAGATTCCGAGACGGGCCAGATAGCTTTGGGTGTTTTCCATCGAACGTACGGTAAATATGCGGTCGCGACGCAGGGTTACACATTCAGGTATAAGTGTGTGTCGCAGGCGTGATGGCTTCTGTTGAATCAGTAGGGCACGCGGGGTGGGAATGGTATCAAAATATTTACCACCATAGGGTTTGTTGGCATGCACGGTTACGTCACCCACACGCCATTTGGTAAGCGCGGCTTTAGGTGTACCAGAGGCTACTGTGAGTCGCAGAGAGATTGACCCTCGCTGTTGGAGGGAGTCGGCGAGATATTCGATATATTCAGGACGAAAATAGTAGTAACCTTTGTTGCGTAGTACATTGGCAATGCGCATGCGTGCAGTGCTCAGGGAATCGGTGCAAAAGCGTGAGTCAACCTTGAGATAACGATCGCGCGCAGCGATGGAGTCTATGAGGTGGTAAAGATCTGTAGAGTCGGGAAGTAATTCGATGTTGTTAAGTGTATATGCGGGTCCGGGATTAATGATGTAATTGATCGAAGCCTTACGGCGGTTGGGTGACTCATTAAGAGTGTACTGGGTAGAGCCTTGAAAATAACCGTTGTTGTCGAGCATCTCATCGAGCATGCGTGTGCGCACTTCCGGGCGTACGTCAGAAACCAGTACCGGCTCGGCAGCGAGCTTATTGTATATCCAATGTTTGAATCCATGTTCTGGATTGGGCCAGTTGTTGTAGACCCAGAGTCCTAAGGGAAATGGATATCTCCAATGAAGCATCTTGATATAATTGTTAGGAGCAACATCGACAGTTTCTTTAAGTTGTGATTCCAGCCCTTCGGGTATAGCCGAGCCATCGGGTAACGTTGAGATCTCGATTTTCTTTACACCCGTATATAACTGTTCACCCTTTGGCAAACGTCGGGTGGTGGAACAGGATGCCAGTGTAAGAACCGTGATTAGATATATGATATAGCGTTTCATAAGATTTATTTAATGTTGTGTGTTTTCGGTTGTAATGGCGTCTGACGCTCCTTCGGTTTGGACCGGAGAGGGAACTGTGGCCTGACGTTTACGTCGGTAGAATGGTTTGAACAAGTCGCTTAGCCGCTGAAGCTTTCTTTTGTATACAAAGCCAACACCGGTTTGAGTCACTTCGCCTTCGAGTATACTTTCGTATCCGGTGTGTCGGAAAATTTTGATGTACATCGACCCCGATGGTGTGATGTCATATTCAAACGAGATATCGTTGATAAGATTCTGGGCCATATTCTGGTCGGGATCTTGGTCATCGGCATAGTTACCTCCGATTGATATCTTGAATCTGTCGTTGAAAAGAGACTTTGATACTTTGTAGCTATAGGAGGTGGTGGTTGAAGAAGTTCCGTTGACCGTGCGGTCATACTGATCGATGCCAAACGACAGGTCAACACCCTTGATGTTGTTGGCAGCCCAGGAGTTTACCTGAGATTCGAGGAATGAGAAAAGCGGGTTTCCGTTGAGGCTTGACGATGCTTTGGTGCCTGGTCCTGTGTATACATTGTAGAGCAGGAGATTCATAGCCTGATTGGCACGCTGTTCGGCCGACATTGATTGCAGCTCATTGGCTACCGTTATATCATCGTTGGTTGAAAGATCGAAGGCTACATTCATATCATTTAGCGAATTGGTGATCGACAGTATCACATCAAAGTTGATGAGACGCGAATTCTGTCCGTCTTGTTGCACATTGGCACGCAATACATCGACAGCTTTGATGTTCAGGTAGGGGTTCATCATGTTGCCATTGAACGAGACATAGCTCCCTTCCTGGAAGTTGAATAGTTTTTCGCTCATGAAAGGCGGGGTATAGCGCACGAATCCTCCATTGATGTTAAGGCGGCCTGTAACACGGGAGTCGCCCATATAGCTCTGGTAGTAATTGAGAGAGCCCTGAGAGAGCAGTTGCACGCGATTTTTGCCATCGGTCGATAAATCGATCCCGATTATAGAGCCTTGGCGCACGTTTAACACGGCGTTGATACTCATCATCATTGATGACGCCGGCACTGAGTCTACTTCGTGAACCATAGTGGTATCGGTGAAGTTTATGAATTTTACCATGTCGGTATTTGACTGGGACGTAAGGTTATCGGTGGCCGATTCCATGATATAGGTTACATTGGTATTCTCGTTTACGCTCAGGTTGGCGTTTACATCGAGTCGTTGGAGTGAGCCTTTTACGGTAGCGTCGAGGTCTATGAATGCTTTGCCATATGCCTGAATACCTCGGCCTTTACGGGAGTTGATCACCTGCATGTCGAATGCCGAGGCTTTCAAGTCAATTAGAATGTTGGAAAGATGTCGGGCATCGACATTGCCGTTGATCGACAATGGATATTTATTGGCTCCGGTTATGGTGAAGTTGTCAAATTTCACAAAATTGGAATCCATATGGATCTAGGAATCTGAGAATGTGTAGCCGGTTCCAAACATAGGTATTGTCAACTTGGTGGAATCGAAGTCAAGATAGCCATTGAATACCGGCTCGGCAAGTGAACCGGTAATATCCATCGTACCGTTGAGGGTTCCTTGGAATTGTGCCATCTCCTTTGGCAGGAATGGGTTTAGGACATTAAGCGGGAAGTGTATCATCTTGAAGTCGAGCAGGAATGGATTACGTGCTGTTGAGTCGTTGAGGTTTCCCTCGGCGGTTATTGTTTTGATGCTGTCAATCAAGAGTGCTGCGTTGGCTTTGATGGTGCCTTTTTTATTGGTTGAAAGATCGACACTGAGATCAAACGAGCCTACACGCTGTTTGTTATAGTTAAGGTCGGTGAGTGAGATCAATCCGTTGCCGTTGATCGAACTGCTGTCCCAACCAAATCTCATATCGGCCGACATGTCACCTGAGACGGGTGGAGCGAATGGGTTCAATGCAATCCATTCTGCAAGCTTTATATCTTTTATCTTCAGGTTAAGATCTTCCTGAACAGAGTCGGTCTCGTGGCTGGTAAACAAGTGAATGGAGCTCTCGGAGCTATTCATGTAGAGATTGGCATCGATATGTTTTTTCAGCATATTGACCGATACGAAATTGGAGTCGTTGACAGTCCAGGTTTTATAACCGATAACAGGATGTGTAGGAACTACGTGAACATAGATTTCATCGGGCATCCAATTGGCTACAAATCCAAGTCGATAACCGGTTTTACGGTCGATGTTCTGTTGATCGAAAAGCAAAGAAGCTTGATTGCCCGAAGCTTGTCCATGGGCCGAAACGCTTGCCCACTGGTCGAGGGTGCCCGGGCGATTACCAAGGTGGAAACGATAGTTCAGCGTGTCACCTGTCTGGTAAATGTTGGCGGTAATGGTGTCAACAAGCGTGGTGCCGCTGTTGAATCCAAGTAACCGGGTTGATATATCTACGAGCGAGTCGTTGTAGGCTTTAATCAGTAGTGAGCGTAAGCCCATGTTTTTTGAGCTGAGATAGCTGCTTATGATATTGTCTTGGCCGGCAGTCATATCAAACGAGAATGGAGGCAATGATTGTTGTAGCATTGTCACTTTGATGTCATGGTTAATCAACAGAGTGTCGATAGCGGCTGTTAACCGGGGAGCACAAGCCATGATTGAATCGAGATTGCATGGAGCCTCGATGCTCGCGTTGAGATCGTGGTTTTTGATTGATACCGAAGCTAACGAATCGTTGCTGATAAGATTCAATTTAAGGTCGGTAGTCGACATTGATGTATTGCCGGCCATGTTCCAGTCGAGTTGCTCAACGTTAAGGTTGGCAGCGATATCGTTGCGTTCTGATGAGTTGAGTGTTGCTTGGCCGTTGAATCTTATGGAGCCATTCATAATAGAGTCGCTTAGCCCCATGGCTTGTAGATCTACGTGCTCAATGTCGGCATTTACGGTCAATTTGAGCGGTTCTTCTGCGAGATTCCCGCGTGCACGAATGTCGAAATCTATATCGGGGTTGCCCGAAGTAACTGTCACAGCGGCATTCCCATCAGCAACGTGAGCCAACAGTTTTATATCGGTGTAGCGGTGTTTCAGGTAAGTTATGTCGCTAAGGTTGATATCGGCATCGATAGTCGTCTTGGGGTTCATAGGATTGTACCCGTTGCCTGTTATACTGGCAGTGGATGTAATGTTTTCAATCCCGAGAGCGGGCATGAACGATTCGATAGGAAGGCTCGTGGCAACTATGTTGGCATTGTAGGATTCCGAACGGCCGGTCCACGAGGCATCCATGGCAAGGCGTCCTGTATTTGTTGTGGCGGTTAGCGAGCCTGAAATTGTGCCGTGGTTGAATTTGACTTTTCCATTGAGCGACAATGGTTGCAAGGTAATGGTCTTGTCGAGTTTGATAGCTGTGAGAGTAGGCTTTACCCAATGTCCGGAAGCTAAATGTCCCGATAGTTTGAGATCACCCGACATGGTGTTCAGACCGGGAACTCCGGCTATGGATCCTTTGGCTCCGATATCAAAGCATCGTGGCAG
Source organism: uncultured Muribaculaceae bacterium (assembly GCA_947566655.1). Taxonomy (GTDB): domain Bacteria; phylum Bacteroidota; class Bacteroidia; order Bacteroidales; family Muribaculaceae; genus JAAVFS01. Next base: position 15,490 of record CANOKG010000005.1, read on the forward strand.
TTCAATACTGAGTGTGTTGATGTTATACACTCCATTGCGGCCGTCTATGTTGATCTTAAGGTCGAGATTGCTGTTAGCTGGGATACCCGCCATCATAGGCGTTAGTGTTGGCATTGCAAGTTTTACATCGATAGGGGAGAGGTAGCCGAGTCCTGTAACATTAAGAGGCATAGGTAATCCGTTTCCTTTCATGCCAAGCATTGCATCAAGTGAGATTGATGAGTAGAGAGTGCCTAATTTGATGTCATGGGCCAATATTGAGTCGCTGTTCATGGCAAACAGGCCGCTTAGACGTAGATCCAGACCCGAACGCTCGTGGGCCGCTATCCGTTTGATTGGAACTTTTAGTTCGCTACCGCGGCTTAGCAACGAGTCAACAATAATATTTACTTTGTCAATAGCGATATAATCCAAGTCAAAACCGGGTTGTGGTAACGCTCCGGCTCGGCCGTAAAGAGCCGAATCGGCTTTTAGGTCGATATGGGCTACTTTTACTTGCCACGGTTTAGATTCATCAACTGAAATGGTGTTGGAATGTAATTGTGCAGTTTTGGGAGTGGTCTCTTCGACAGTTTCGGGAGTGAGGTATATGGCCTTAAGGTGTTCGACAATAAACGAGTTGACGTCAACAGTCTGGTCGTATAGATCGATGGCTGTGTTTTCGATAAGTGCCGCACCGATGTTTGCGTCAAGTTTGTCGATAGTGCCTGCCATTGACATGGAATAAGATATAGAATCGATCCTGAACTGATCAAGATTCAACTTCCACGGTAACGGAGATGATGGTGTGCTATCGGTAGGTTCGGCATTATCCGATGGTATGTTGAGGTTAATCCGGGACCGTGAGAGTTTTAGTATTTCGATGTCGGCTTGTTTGGAGAAGAGTCCTATTTCGGCATTCTGTAATTGTAGCGAGCCAATGTTGGCAGCGAGGTTAATTGTCGAATCGGAGCCGGCCATCGTGAACGAAGCGTCATCGACAAGCAATTGGTTTACACCAACGTTACCTCGTAAAAGAGGCCAAAGAGATACCCTGAGGTCAAGATTATCGACAGTGGCTATAGTGTCACCCTGTTGCTGCAGAGTAAAATCAGTTGCTTGAATGTGTAGCGGCGGGGATAGTCTGAACTGTTCAACCGAAACGTGAATTGAAGGGTCGGAGTTAACTTCAGTCAGAATCTTTTGTAATGCAAAATTCTGAACCGGTGGAAGGTACAAGGCAATTATAAGAATAACAACAATCGCCGACAGAGCCAAAAGCGAGCGTTTTATCCATTTGAAAATATTATGTATAACGTTTCTCCTCACGATAGTTGAATTTTGGTATTGCCCGGCAATTGCACGGTTGGGCAAAGTGATGAATCAAATTGTTCTGATTTGTAAACGAAAATAGGATAAAATTTGTTCCCCTACAAATAAAAAAAGATTACCTTTGTATTTAACCACAAAATTCAACAGAAATGGAAGAAAATACACAACAAAAAACTGTCTATGTGATACAAAAGAATGAGCGTAGGCGTAGTAATGGCTTAGGTACGGCCGGTTTTGTGACAGCTTTGATAGGGCTGCTTATTTGTTGGATTCCGGTCGTGGGCTGGGCTATTGGCGGCATTCTTACATTTTTAGGATTTATATTCTCGTTTATAGGCCTCTTTAAATCGCCTCGCGGTCTTGCCATTGCCGGATTTATTATGTCGATAATCTCAGCATGTGTAATAGTCGGGATGATCGGTGTAATATCTATAGGGTTAATCGATTAGGACTATATTTATAAAGCTGTAATTGGCATCCTTGCCAACAATAATCTCGTTCAGGGCGTTCTATTCACGAATGCTATGGACTTAGAGTATGTTTGAAATTAACTCGTATTAAGATTGAGAGTCAATTTTGAGATATTTTTTTTAACATAAAGAGGGAGTGTAGCGAGCTACACGACCGATGCACGTTAGAAAAATAGCCAAAATGGGCCTCAAGATTAATGCGAAACATATTCATATAATCACTCATTCTTTAATATAACTAATTTCTGTGTGTTAAATTCAAACATACTCTTAAATGATTATAATATTATGAATGGCTTAATAATAGGAATTGCTTTGCCGTTTATCGGTACGATGCTCGGAGCTGCATGTGTGTTCCTGATGAAGAAAAATATGTCGTCGCTGTTGCAAAAATTGCTTACCGGTTTTGCGGCTGGAGTGATGGTGGCGGCATCGGTGTGGTCATTACTGGTTCCATCTATAGAAATGACCGGGAAGGAGGGACTTGCAAGCATTGTGCCGGCGATTGTTGGCTTTGCCATAGGCATTCTTTTCCTCCTTTTTCTTGATGAGATAGTTCCTCATCAACATATTGACAGTGATCAGAGCGAAGGTCCCAAGTCTCACTTGTCGCGTACAGCGAAGCTTGTATTTGCTGTAACACTGCATAATATACCTGAAGGTATGGCGGTGGGTGTTGCTTTGGCTGCGGCATTGGAGCACAATGTTTATATGCCTATGGCCGGGGCAGTTGCGCTTTCAATTGGTATCGCTATCCAGAATTTTCCTGAAGGAGCCATCGTGTCTATGCCGTTGCACAGTGCCGGTAACAAGAGGTGGAAGTCATTCCTTATAGGTTCGGCAAGCGGTATTGTTGAACCTATAGGCGCTGTTATCACAATTCTACTTGCATCGTTGGTTATACCGGTACTTCCTTATCTACTTGCTTTCGCGGCAGGTGCAATGATGTATGTGGTAGTAGAGGAACTTATTCCCGAAACACAGCATGGCAAGCATTCAAATTTTGGCACAATAGGATTTTCGGCGGGGTTTCTACTGATGATGGCGCTTGACGTGCTGTTAGGCTGAATCTAAGAGCCTGTCTGGTTTTAACTCTTAACCTTGGTGCAAAACTAATATCGTAAAATCCTATAATATATTCATTTTAGTGTGTTTTTTGTAAGTGATTGAGTTGACCCTAGTTGTATTTTATTAGCCATTGGGTGCTTGTTTTGATAGAATATTTTGTATTTTTGTGCCAAAATTCTACGGTAGGAAAGAAAAAGAAGAAATGGACTGGGCCAATTTGGCCTTTGGTTACATCCCCACCGACTATAACGTGCGTTGCACTTTCAAGGATGGCAAGTGGGGTGAGATAGAGGTTTCGTCATCTGAGATCATCAACATGCACATAGCGGCAAGTTCGTTGCACTATGGGCAGGAGATTTTTGAAGGCCTCAAGGCGTTTCGTGGCGCTGATGGCAAGATAAGAGTGTTCCGCCTTGAAGAAAATGCCGCACGCATTCAGGAATCAGCCCGCGGTATATTGATGGAGCCAATACCCACTGAACTCTTTGCCGAAATGGTAAAGAAAGTAGTGAAACTTAACGAACGTTTTGTGCCACCCTATGGTAGCGGCGCATCACTATACATACGCCCGTTGGAGATTGGAATGAGTCCGCGCATCGGTGTGAAACCGGCCTCTGAGTATCTGTTTATTATCATGGTATCGCCCGTAGGTCCATACTTCAAGGAGGGTTTCAAACCTACTAATATATGTATAATGCGCGAATATGACCGCGTTGCCCCCTGTGGTACAGGCCGCTGGAAAGTAGGGGGTAATTATGCTGCCAGCCTTACAGCCGGCGAACATGCCCATAGCCTCGGCTACTCGGCTGTTCTCTACCTTGATCCTAAAGAGAAGAAATATATCGACGAGTGTGGTCCGGCCAATTTTATCGCGATAAAAAATGGAAAGTATATAACACCGGCCAGCGATTCTATTCTACCATCAATCACCAACAAATCGCTCCAGCAGATCGCGAAAGATATGGGATTGGAGGTAGAGGCACGTCACATTCCCGTTGAGGAACTGGCTGAGATCGATGAAGCTGCTGCTGTAGGTACTGCTGCTGTTGCATCGCCCGTGGCTGAGATTCATGATCTTGATACCAATCATAAATATATTGTGTCGAAGGATGGTCAGCCCGGTCCGGTGGTCACTGCTTTGTACCATAAATTGCGTGGCATACAGATGGGTGAAGAGGCCGATATACACGGTTGGAACACTATCATTGATTAAAATGGATTATCAAAAAATAATTGATAAATATTATCCCGCGGGGTCACCTCTGCGGGATATTTATATGAGACATTGCCGTAAGGTGGCCGATCTCGCGTTGAATATAGCCCGAATGCATAATCTCCCATTGGTAGAGGATCAAATCGAGGCTGCTGCGATGTTGCACGATATAGGCATCTTCCTGACCGATGCTTCGGGAATACAATGTTACGGCACCGAACCTTATATAAAACATGGTGTCTTGGGCGCTGAACTCTTAAGACAGGAAGGTGTTGACGAGACCATTGCTGCAGTTGCAGAACATCACACCGGAGCCGGGATTTCGGCCGATGATGTCGTGACGTTGGGATTACCATTGCCTCCCGGCGATTATATGCCTCGTACATTGTTGGAGCGCCTTGTGTGTTATGCCGACAAGTTCTATTCAAAGAGCGGTGATATGAAGCGAAAATCACTCGAGCGAGTGAGATTGTCGATGTCAAAGCACGCTGGGGACACATCGGCGCGTTTCGAGAAGCTGCACGAGGAGTTCGGTTAACAGTACGATCTCGATTTCTGTATATTGTATCTCTTATGTTTGAAGACAAAAATGCGCGACCCCGTTGAATGGAGGTCGCGCGTTTTATTTAGATGCTTAACTCGTATTAAGCTTCGGTTATTGTAACATCTATTTCTTCTACGTTGTCGTTGATGTATTTGCTGTTGCCGAAGGCAAGAATGGGGTAGAATACGATGGGAAGGAGAATCATACCAACGATGAAACCGCCGCTTTTGCCGAATGCGAGACCCACTTTTACAGTAACAAAAATAGTGAACGCTAATACTGCAAGGCTACCTACGAAGGGGATGATTCCGGCAAGGTAAATGAAGATTAACCAGGGGCTGAGTTTGGCAACCTGCAATGTTACAATCTGGCTGTAGACAGGGATAATCGCAGCCCAACCGGGACGACCGGCTTTAATGTTGATAATCCAGTTGGAGATGATCATAAGGGCAGCGATGGCAATCACTAATAGAATCACGAATACGCCTGCACCGGCAAGCAGAGCAAATGGATTTTGACTTAATAGTAGCATAATGAAAAAGGTTTAAAAATTAAAATAATTGATTTATCGGTTCAAAGATATGTAAAATTTATTTGTAAATCAACTTTTGAATAAAATTTGTTCATTTTGTAATCAGGTCATGTTATTTTGACGAGAACAAGATTTCTTAACGTTTGCAAAAACAGTGATAGTTTTAGGGCTGTAATGCCTGTATGTAAATTTAAAAGATTAACTTTGCATGTTATATGGTGTGTAAACTCTTCTCACTAATAGCGAAATAACAATTCTTTAATATATATATGGCACAGAAACCTTCAATTCCTAAAGGAACCCGCGACTTCTCACCTGTGGAGACAGCGCGTCGCAATTATATATTTGACACAATACGCGAAGTATTCCGCCTTTATGGCTTTATGCCAATCGAGACTCCTGCTATGGAGAACCTGTCGACTTTGATGGGTAAATATGGCGAAGAGGGAGATAAACTCCTGTTCAAGATATTAAATTCGGGCGATTATCTGGCTAAGGCCGACCGTTCCTTGATTGATTCGGGCGATACCAACCGCCTGGCAGCTCAGTTGTGTGAAAAAGGATTGCGTTATGATTTGACAGTGCCGTTTGCCCGTTTTGTGGTTCAGCACCGCAATGAGTTGCAATTTCCATTCAAACGTTTTCAGATTCAGCCCGTGTGGCGTGCCGACCGTCCACAGAAAGGCCGTTACCGTGAATTTTATCAGTGTGATGCCGATGTGGTAGGCAGTGACTCTTTGATCAACGAGATCGAATTGTTGCAACTTGTCGATGAAGTGTTTGCCCGTCTTAACATACGTATCGCAATCAAGGTAAATAACCGCAAGGTACTTGCCGGTATCGCAGAGATTCTTGGTGAGCCCGACAAGATCGTTGACATAACGGTTGCTATCGACAAACTTGATAAGATAGGAATCGAAAATGTAAATATGGAGTTGGCTGAGCGCGGCTTGTCGTCAGAGGCGATAGAGCGTTTGCAACCTATTTTGGCTATTTCGGGAACTACCGATGAGCGCCTTGCCGCGTTGTCGTCACTGTTATCGTCTTCTGAGACCGGTTCTCTCGGTGTAAAGGAATTGCAAGAGGTTGTCAATGGTACACGACAGCTTGGACTACGTGCTGAACTCGATCTTGACGTATCGCTTGCCCGCGGACTTAATTACTATACCGGAACGATAATCGAGGTCAAGGCCTTGGATGTAACTATAGGATCAATTACGGGTGGTGGACGATATGACAATTTGACCGGAGTGTTTGGCATGCCAGGCCTTTCGGGCGTGGGAATATCCTTTGGAGCTGACCGCATCTATGATGTTTTAACCGCCTTGAATCTTTTTCCCGATGATACTGCCAAAGCTACTACGGTAATGTTTGCCAATCTGGGTGTAGCAGAGGCTGCGGCATCGATGCGTGCTCTAAAAGCTATGAGAGAAGCAGGGATTGCGGCCGAGATCTACCCCGATGAAGCTAAGATGAAGAAACAGATGTCGTGGGCCGATTCACGGTCTATTCCTTTCGTCGCTATCATTGGTGAAAGTGAAATGGCTGAGGGAAAGATGATGCTGAAGAACATGACAACCGGAGAACAGGTGCCGGTGAATACCTCCGAGGCTATAGAGGTTGTCTTATCGTTGAAAAAATAAATTGTTGAATAAACTTATATATTAGATGAAGAAAATATTATCGTTGGTATTGCTCGTGTTAGGACTGGTTTCGTTCATTCCTGCACAGGCTCAGTTTAGATATGGTCCAACAGCGGGTATTGATATCACCTCATTGAAATTTCGTCAAACTCTGTTTGATGTGGACAATAGTGTGGGTTGTACTGCAGGTGTGCAGGGTGAGTTGATGTTCCCCGGTATTGGATTTGGTATAGATTTTGCCGGTTTGTATACCCAGCGTGGAGCAACGCTTAACCTGGGACAACGTGAGATATGGTTCTCAGAGGGCTATGGCCGAGAACGTTCTTTCCTGCATTATCTCGAAATCCCGGTCAATCTGCGCTTCAAGTGGACCCGCATGTCGGGATTGGAGGACTATATAGCTCCATATGTATTTGGTGGCCCTACATTCTCATTCCTTTTGGGGCATAGTAATATCAAAGCGTTGGAATATGCCGGAGCCGATCTTGGAGTGCAGTGTGGTATTGGATTTGAAGTACTGAAACATTGGCAAATTCAAGGTTCTTACACGTGGGGTATGACCTATGCTTTGAAAACAGTAAAACTTGATGATTTTGTGGCGCGTAACCGCACGTGGACAGTGCGTGTAGCCTATATGTTTTGATGGGATTTAAAAATAAATTGAAATTTTATATTGTAATATTTGCTAATATAAAATATTAATTTGTATCTTTGCCTTATAAAACAAAATAATTAACGAAAAATGATTTCAAATCGATTTTTTAGCTTTGGGTTCTTTTATTACTTTTATTTCGAGCGAAAATAAGAGCGGGATACCTATTGTTAATAAATCGTAGCCATAACTAATTAAGAATTTGAGAGTCCCGCAGGTTTGGAACCTTGCGGGACGCTTTTTTAATAGCAATACTAAGTAACCAATGAAGAAAGTAGCGATACAAGGAATTGCAGGATGTTTTCATGATGCTGCAGCGCGTAACTATTTTGATGGTGAGGAAATAGATGTTGTAGAGTGTGAGACTTTCAACGATTTGTTTGATTCACTGGATAATGACGCATCTATGTTGGGTATTGTAGCTATAGAGAATACTATAGCCGGCAGCTTGCTGACCAATCATGAACTGTTAAGGCGTAGTAATTTGACTGTCGTAGGTGAAACTAAGATGAGGATAAGTCATGTATTATGTTCGTTGCCGGGCGAAACCCTTGATTCGATAACCGAGGTAAATTCCCATCCTATGGCTTTGATGCAGTGTAGTCAGTTCCTTCGCCAGCATCATAACTTCAATATAGTGGAAAAGAATGATACTGCGGGTAGTGCCCAATGGATTAAAGAAAATAATCTTACCGGCCATGCGGCGGTGTGTGGTAAGTATGCCGCTGAGCTATATGGACTATCGATACTTCGCGAGGGAATAGAGACAAATAAACGTAATTTCACTCGTTTCCTTATATTGGCCGATCCTTTGGTGGCTAATGATTTGAAACCAAGAGAAGAATTAATAAACAAGTCATCGGTAGAGTTTACGTTGCCCCACACCAATGGAGCGCTGGCCAAGGTGCTTACAATCCTGTCCTTCTACGATGTCAACCTTTCAAAAATACAGTCGTTGCCAATTGTAGGTCGTGAATGGGAATATAGATTTTATGTCGATTTTACTTTTGACAGCTATGTAAGATACAGCAAGGCAATTGATGCTGCGCGTCCGTTAATGAACGATTTTAAAATTTTAGGAGAATATGTCGAGTGTACAAACCCAGCTGATTGAAGGGATAGTCCCGGCTCATAGGGTGGCTGAGATCAAAGAGTATTATTTTTCGCGTAAATTACGCGAAGTTGCCGATATGAATTCGCGGGGCTTGGATATTATCTCGCTTGGCATAGGTGGCCCTGACCGCGCTCCTGCCTCTGAGGTAGTGGAAACTCTTCAGCGGGAAGCTGCGGTGAAGTCTAATCATTCCTACCAGTTGACGGTAGGATTGCCTGAACTTAGAGAGGCCTATGCTTCGTGGTATGACAAGTGGTATGGGGTGACGCTTGATTCAGCATCTGAGATACAGCCATTAATAGGATCAAAGGAGGGCATACTGCATATCAATCTGACGTTTCTTAATCCCGGTGATGGTGTCCTTGTCCCCAATCCGGGCTATCCTACCTATACTTCGGCCGCTCGGTTGGTTGGGGCCAGAATTGTCAATTATAATCTGAGTGAGGAGCGTGGGTGGCAACCCGACTTTGACGAGCTCGAATCAATGGATCTCAGTGGAGTTAAACTGATGTGGGTAAATTATCCGCACATGCCTACGGGCGCTCCGGCTTCTCGTCATACCATGGAGAGACTTGTCGATTTCGGTCGACGTCACGGTATAGTTATTGCTCATGACAATCCCTACAGCTTTATCCTTAGTGACAAACCCACGAGCCTGCTTCAGGTAGATGGAGCCAAGGATATTGTAGTAGAGATGAATTCGCTCAGTAAGAGTCATAACATGGCCGGTTGGCGCATGGCTATGGTCGCTTCCAATCCCACATTCATTGGCTGGATTGTGAAAGTGAAAAGCAATGTAGACTCAGGGCAGTTCAAACCGATGATGTTGGCTGCTATCAGGGCATTGCAATTAGGACCCGATTGGTATAAGGAACTGAACGATGAGTATAGGGCAAGACGTGAGGTCGCTATGAAAATAATGGAAGCTCTCAGCTGCAAGGTCGATCCTCGCCAACAAGGCCTTTTTTTGTGGGGACGCATTCCCGATGGCGAGACATCGAGCGAAACTCTGGCCGACCGTACACTCTACGATAAACGGGTATTCATAACACCCGGTATGATTTTCGGATCGCAAGGCGACCGTTATATAAGAATTTCTTTGTGTGCTACACGTGAAAACATGGAACGCGCGCTAAAACGTATAACCCAGTAAACTTACAATTATGAATGAATTAAAACCACTTTTCGATAATATTGAACTAACCCATCGCCCTATGGTTATAGCAGGACCTTGTAGTGCTGAAACTGAAGCTCAGGTACTTGAAACCGCAAAGAGTCTTGCCGCCAACGATATTAAAATATTTCGTGCCGGTGTCTGGAAGCCTCGCACTAAGCCTGGTGGCTTTGAAGGGGTGGGGGTGGAAGCTCTCGGGTGGATGAAAAAAGCTAAGGAGCTTACCGGTGTGTTGACCGCAACCGAGGTAGCGACCAAGGCCCATGTCGATGCAGCTATAGATGGAGGAATCGACCTATTGTGGATTGGTGCCCGCACATCGGCCAACCCGTTTGCAATGCAGGAGGTTGCTGATGCCATAGCTGCCCGCAACAGTGATATCCCCGTGCTTGTTAAAAATCCCGTAAACCCCGATCTGGAGCTGTGGATAGGAGCGTTGGAGCGTTTATACAATGCGGGCATACACCGTTTGGGAGCAATTCATCGCGGATTCAGCGCCTATGGTAAGCATCTGTACCGTAATATGCCTCAATGGCACATACCGATCGAATTGCGTCGCCGTGTCCCCGGATTGCCTATAATTAACGATCCCAGTCACATAGGGGGAAGACGAGAACTTATCGCATCGATATCACAGCAGGCTCTCGATATGGGATTTGACGGATTCATAATCGAAAGCCATTGCGATCCTGATCAAGCATGGAGCGACAAGAGCCAACAAGTAACTCCCGAGGTCCTTGATTTCATATTGGATACTCTGGTAATTCGCGACCAAACCTCGACTACCGAGAGTCTTCAGCAGTTGCGCAAGCAGATCGATGAACTTGATAACGAACTGCTTGAAGTGCTTGGTAAGCGCATGCGTGTGGCGTGTGAGATAGGTCAGTATAAGAAGGAGCACCGCATGCCTGTGTTACAAGCCGGGCGTTATGACGACTTGATGAGTAATCGCGTTAAATCGGCCGAAGAGATGGGGATGTCGCCCGAGTTCATGCGTAAAATTTTGTCGGCTATCCACGAAGAATCGGTACGTCGCCAGGTAGAAATAGTAAACCGGTTGTAATTATGAAAATACTTATATTGGGAGCCGGGAAAATGGGTACATTCTTCTGCGATCTGTTGTCGTTTGACCATGAAGTGGCAGTTTATGACCCCGATCCCAAGCGTCTGCGGTTTACATTTAACACCCATCGATTTACATTGCTCGATGAGATTGACGATTTTGATCCAAAGTTGGTGATCAATGCTGCGACAGTAAAATACACATTGTCGGCTTTTGAAGCTGTCATGCCCCATTTGTCGCCGGGAACCATCGTCAGCGATATAGCATCGGTAAAGACAGGACTGCCTGAATTCTATGCCACTTGTGGACATCCCTACGTTTCTACCCATCCCATGTTCGGTCCTACTTTTGCATCATTGAGTAATCTGTCTAATGAGAATGCGATAATCATAACCGAGGGTGATGATTTAGGTAAGGCTTTTTTCCGACAGTTGTATTCTAATCTGAATCTCCACATCGAGGAGTATAGTTTCAAGGAGCACGACGAGACTATTGCTTACTCTCTGTCAATCCCCTTTGCATCGACACTTGTGTTTGGTTCGATAATGAAACATCAGGATGCACCCGGTACAACATTTAAACGGCATTTAGCTATAGCCCACGGGCTTATGAGCGAAGATGATTACTTGTTGACCGAGATATTGTTCAATCCCAATACTTCGGGTCAGTTGCAGCTGATAAGAGAAAATCTGTCAAAACTGCAAGAGATTATAGACAAGCGCGATTCAGTAGCCATGAAGCAGTATCTTGACAAGGTCAGGGATAATCTGAAATAGTGAGGAGTGAGGAATTAGGATTTGATCACAATTCCTAACTCATAATTCCTAATTCCTCATTCAATTAAAGTCGCTGAGTCGCTGTTCGAGGGTGGTTGACGAGAGGTCTGATTCGAGTTTGCCGCGATAGGCGATTGAAATGTGTCCGGTTTCTTCAGATACGATGATTGACATTGCATCGGTACACTGCGAGATGCCAAGCGCCGAGCGGTGGCGCAGTCCAAAAGAACGCGGGATGTCGGTGCTGTGGCTTACTGGCAGGATGCATCCGGCCGCTTTCAGTCGACCATCGGCTATAATCAAAGCTCCATCGTGAAGTGGTGAATTTTTGAAGAAGATATTCTCTATAAGCCTCGAATTGATAGCAGCATCGATTGTATCGCCTGTGTTCTCGTAGTTGTCGAGGGGCATGTTGCCCTGTATAACTATTAGTGCACCGGTTTTGGTTTTTGCCATGTTGCGGCAGGCATATACGATGGGCATAATATGTGTCTGGGCATCCTCCTCTTTGTCAAAATGGCGGTGATGGAATAGTTTAGTAAGGAATTTCCAACGGCGTTGTGAGCCTAATTCAACGAGGAAGCGCTTTATCTGGTCTTGGAATATTATTACCAGTATAAGAAGGCCTATGCTCATGAATTTGTTGAGGATAGTGCCTATCAGCCTCATTTCGAGAATCTCGCTGGCGACTACCCATACTACGATAAATGCCATTACACCGTAGAAGATGTTGATAGTGCCCGATTCTTTCATGATGCGGTAGAGATAATACAGCATCCATGCTACAATCACGATGTCGAGAATATCTTTTATTCCAAAGCCTTCCATTTTATCAGATTGAGGTTGTTAGTGGTTTAATTTAGCTACAAGTTTGACTGCTTGTCGCGCAGCTGATACATCGTGTACTCTCAGAACTGAAGCTCCTCGCTCCAAGGCCAATGTGTTAAGTACAGTAGTGCCGTTTAGAGCTTCATCGGGTGTGATATTCAGTGTTTTGTGAATCATTGATTTTCGGGAGATGCCCACAAGTACAGGGCGTTGGAGTTGGTTAAATAACTCCATGTGTGATAACATTTCAAAATTTTGGGCGGTTGTTTTGCTGAAGCCAAAGCCCGGATCGATTATGATGTCATCGGCGCCGGCAAGTGAGAACCGGGCGAGTCGGCGGCTGAGCCATTCTACAACTTCGGCCGTGACGTTGTTGTAGTTGGTGAATTGCTGCATGTTGGCCGGTGTTCCCCTCATGTGCATCATGATGTAAGGTGTTTTGGTTTTGGCAATAGTTTCAAGCATTTTGTCATCGAGTTCGCCGCCCGATATATCATTGATGATATCGGCTCCAAGGTCTCTTACTGCTTTCAAAGCAACATCGGCTCGGAAGGTGTCAATCGAGATAGGAATGGTAGGTGAGAGTTTTTTTACTGTATTGATACCTTGTTCGATGCGTCGCAGTTCCTCATCGGGTGAGACCGATTCGGCACCGGGACGTGAAGAGTATCCACCAATGTCGATCATGTCGGCCCCGTCACTGATAAGTTTTTCGGCATGAAGGCGGGTGTTGTCGGAATCAAAGGCACGCGAGCCACAATAGAATGAGTCGGGCGTGACATTGAGTATCCCCATGACCACAGGGTGGTTATAGGTAGTCAATTGACCCTTAATATTTAATGAAAATGGTTTGAACATTAGCTATTTTCTGTGTGTTAAATTCAAACATACTCTTAGCATATTTTATCGCGAAGTTAGCAATTTTATCACTAATACAGAACTCTTCCGGGCATAAAAATCCCGAAAACTTAATAATGAGTCATTCTTGATTCTTTGAGAAAAGCGACCAGATGTCAATGACTTCACAGGTGAATCTATTGGAAACCGATGACTTTGCAAATCGAAGCGCAAATACTCCTGCAAACTCCTAATTCTTCGCTAAAGCGAAGCGGCTGAAGCCGATAACTTCATTCCTAACTCCTAATTCCTCATTCCTAATTCTTTAAGAATTTTGTGGCGATGGTATTGCCAGAGTCTGGAATTATTTGCAAGAGGTA
>CANOKG010000006.1 GCA_947566655.1 uncultured Muribaculaceae bacterium
ACCGATTATGATTGTTCATGACCGTGAGTTATTCTTTCCCTCTCTCTCCGCCAAATTAAAAAAAGCCGCAGTAACTCACAAAGTTGCTGCGGCTTCATTTTATAAATGGTGTGTTTATACGACAATCGAAATTTATTCGTATATTTGCAGCATGTCAGTGCCTACAAAATCTAAAATTCGAATGAGAATAAATGCATCAAATAATGAAGGTTCATCGCTGAGGTTCGCGATACTGGTACCTTTGGTATTTATGATTGCCACTATAGTATCCTGTTGCCATTCATATTCTGTGGCAAAACTGAATCTTACGGAAGATCTCAATGACGCGATGCTCACGTTAGCTAATGAAAACAGATCATTATGGACTCGACAAGATACCATCATAGCATTACGTCAATTGCACGAGGCCACACATAGGCCTCTTATATATCGAGCATCAGATATAGATTTTAGAAATTCAACACTGAAATCAGAGGCATACTTTACACTCGCGTTGCTTGATAAGAAAAATTTTACTTCGAAAATCAAAGGAAATAAAATTGCCTCTGATTCTATTATACTTGTGCCCGAACATGCTATAGATGGACTTGCGATACAAGTTCAGGGCTTCGCCGATTGCTCTATGGCATCAGTGTTTGGGGCTTGCGACAAAACAGTACCAGGCGTTCTCTTAACCATCTCTATTTTTTCGATGACAAGCATGTTTGTTTGGCGAAGAAAAGATATTCTAATGCCGGAGACCAAACGTGCATCGGTAACCCATGTAGTTAATCCTCTCAATGGTATCAAACTTACACCGATGCAACGACAGTTTGTGCAGATGCTACTTGATGCACCTGATATGAAAGTTGACAAAGCGACCCTTTGTATAAGATTATGGGGCAATAAAATTAATGCTGAGGAGTCGCTTTATACACTTGTCAGACGCACAAAGACCGCTCTTTCAGATGCAAAGATTGAGATAATATGCAATCGAGGAGAGTCATACGAACTTCATATGTAGGTAACTGATAAGTTGATTTTCTGATCCTCCAAAAATGAAAGATATTAAAGAACTAATAGGGATACTTCATAGAGGTAATCATACACTGGTTATTGAAAATGAGAAGATTGTAACATTCAATAACCGTGGCATAGTTGATCTATTCAATATTTTGAATAGGAATGATACGTTCCTTAAAGGAGCTGTAGTGGCAGACAAGGTCGTTGGAAAAGGGGCCGCAGCATTAATGATATTAGGTATGATTAATGAAGTACATGCCGATGTAATAAGTGAATCTGCACTCAAGCTGTTTAATTCCACCCCAGTAAAGGTGAGTTACCAAAATGTAGTTAAAAATATCATTAACCGTAAAGGTGACGGCATATGCCCCATAGAAGCTTTATGCTCATCATGCACTACTGCCCAAGAATGTTTACCTTTAATAACCAAGTTTTTAATTTCAAACCAATTAATAAATAATAACTGATATGTCAAACACTTCTGCTATCAAGCTTTATACTCTCGACTATAGCCAATTTAAGACCTATATTATTACCGCTCTTTTCATTATAGGCAACGTAGTATTTCCACAACTTGTACATCTGATGCCTAAAGGTGGTTTGATGTGGCTGCCTATTTATTTTTTTACTCTTGTTGGGGCATATAAATATGGATGGAAAGTAGGTCTACTTACAGCAGTCGCATCGCCTATTATTAACTCACTGCTGTTTGGAATGCCCTCCCAGCATGTGCTTCCGGCAATAATGTTTAAATCAGTTATTCTTGCCCTATCAGCCGGAATAGCTGCCAATTACTTCAAGAAAGCATCACTGTGGATACTAATTATTGTTGTTATGTCGTATCAAGTTATAGGAATTTTAGGTGAGTGGGTTATAACAGAAAACTTTTTTGTTGCAATTCAAGATTTGCGAATTGGCATCCCAGGAATACTTGTACAGATATTTGGCGGTTGGGGTATAATTAATTTCCTAATAAGAAAGTAGTTACTGGCCAGTCAATAGAATCCCCCAATTTAATATTCTTAGATAACTGAATCATAAAATGATAATACTAATACTTGTATTATTAGCCGGAGCAATAATTGGTCGAATATTCTTGCAAGGACGTAAGCTAAGAATAAGTAAACTGCTAATGTTTACAGTAGCATTACTTATTGGCGTTTTGGGTTATAACATTGGCTCTAATCCGGAAATAACTACAGCATTGCCTCGTTTAGGACTAATATCTGTTATTCTTGGAATTACAGGGATGATCGGATCAATCATTGCAACATATTTTGTCGATAAATTTTTAAATCGATGAAAAGTAGCTTAATAGTATTTACTTGTTTCGTTGCAGGATTGCTGATAGGCTTTATATCACAAGTTGATTTTCAAATATTGAATGATTTGTCCATGTGGTTGCTATACCTACTAATGTTTATAGTGGGCATAAGCATCGGAGCCGATCGACGATTGACCGAAATGATTCGTAAAACAAACATGAGGGACATACTCTACCCCATTGTAACAATAGTTGGCACGCTAATATTGACTTTATCCATAACTCCGTTTCTTAACCAATTAAGTGTTGGTGATTGCTTGGCAATCAACTCGGCATGTGGCTACTACTCTCTATCGTCTATTTTACTACCGGAATTATCAACTTCTACTACCCTAATATCGGCCGTAGAGATCGGATCCATAGCGTTATTATCAAATGTATTACGGGAAATATTGTCACTATCATGCATGCCAACGATAACAAAACGATTTGGTCCACGTTCAGCAATATCATCGGCAGGTGTAACTTCGGTTGATGTGTGTTTACCCGCAATAGCCCGATGTTGTGGCGAAAAATACGTAGCCCCGGCAATATTACATGGCACTATAATCGACATTTCGGTACCATGGCTAATTGCTGTTTTTACATCGATTTGAAATAAACACTAACTGATGTTCCCAAATTGACCGAATAATTTAAACAGTTCTGATCAGTTATATGTTAGAATGTATATGTTGGGAATGTAATTCAAACTCAAATATAATTTAGTAAAACGAACAAATTTATGTCATTAAATAATATACTTGAAACTATAGGTCACACTCCTCTTATTAAGATCAACAGCCTTAATCCGCGACCAACTGATGTTGAAATATTTGCAAAGCTTGAAGGATTCAATCCTACAGGAAGTATCAAGGATCGTATTGCATTGAATATGATCGATCATGCTGAAAAAAATGGATTAATCAAACCAGGACAAACAATAATTGAGCCAACATCGGGGAATACCGGAATTGGCCTGGCAATAGTAGGAATTGTTAGAGGTTATGATGTCGAGATAGTAATGAGCGAAGGCGTATCACTGGAGCGAAGGAAAATTCTAAGATCTCTTGGTGCGAAAGTAACTCTCACACCTGCCAGTGAGGGCACCGATGGAGCAATCAGGCTTGCACGGAAACTTGTAGCCGAGAATCCTGAGCACTATTATATGCCTGATCAATTTGCAAATGCAGCAAACTATATGACTCATTATAGGAAAACTGCTTTGGAAATATGGGATCAGGCCGATTGTGATATTGACTATATTGTCAGCGCAATAGGTACATCGGGAACAATAATGGGTATTTCAAAATTCATGCGTGCACTTAATCCTGATATTAAGGTAGTGTGTGCCCAACCGGTCAAAGGTCATTATATCCAAGGACTGAAGAATCTTGAAGAGGCAATAGTTCCGGCTATTTACGATCCATCACTTATTGATGAGCAAGTAATGGTCAACAGTGAGGAATCAATCGATATGGCACGAAGAATAATCTCTCACGAAGGAATATTTGCCGGTATGAGTAGTGGTGCGGCTATGTTGGCGGCGGTAGAAGTTGCACACAGAGCTTCCAAGGGCTCCCGCATAGTTGTCATATTTCCCGATCGTGCAGAGAAATATGTATCGACTTCTATGTTTGATCCTTATAATTAAAAACAATATTAACCTACGCCATTGGCGTAATAAACACAACAATTATGTTAAGATTAAATTGCTTTATCAGTGTATCTCGAGACAATCGTGAAGAAGTATTATCGGCAGCCAAGCGCCTGACCGAAGCATCGTTGAAACAAGACGGTTGCATAGCCTATGACATTTTTGAGAGTTCAACACGACCTGAAGTCTTGATGATTTGTGAGACATGGCGCGACCAAGCAGCTCTTGATGCACATAGTAATTCTAAAGAATTTATAACAGAAGTAGGAAAGATGAATAATCTGGCCGAGATGAAACTTGAAACTTTTCATTTCTAATAAACCAAAGGGCTGAACCTCACGGTCCAGCCCTTGAATATTAATCTATAAGCTTACATTTATGAGTAAATTCTCTTTGTGGTCTGTTTTGACGTTACAAAATTAGATATAACAAGTAACGGGTACAATACCCACTATTCGGTAAAAATCATAATAAGGATATTGATAAGATATTAAATTTATAATTATAATACCAGATATCAGGTATAAACGCATTAATTTGATAGTATCATAGTAACCTATATTCAAAATATTTGTACCTTTGCTGTGTGAAAACCGTAAATGACGATATAAGAACTCGATCTTATCGCGCTACCGACCGAATGCGCGATATCATAGCCGATAACACCCTACTGTTATCAGCGTTGAGCCGTTTTGAAATAGCCTTAGGATTTGGAGATTCAACAATACGTGAAGTGTGTCATCGCACCAATGTAGATACCGATACTTTTCTCGCGGTGTCAAATTTGATGAGTTGCAGAGATTTTTCATATAAGAGAATCGATTTGACTTCGCTGATTAACTATTTGAAAAATGCCCATATATACTTCATTGACTTTATACTTCCATCAATAAGAAGGAAGCTGATAGATGCACTAAGTAACGTGGAACAAAACGATGTACCGCTTCTTATACTTAAATTTTTTGACTCCTATCAAGAAGAAGTTGAGAAACACATGGGGTATGAGAACGATCACGTTTTTAAATACGTTGAACAATTACTCAACGGAGTCAAAGACCAACAATTCAAGATATCACAATTTCTTGAAAACCACAAACCAATAGCTTCAAAGCTACATGAATTGAAAGAAATTATCATTTGTCATTACAACGGTGATGGTAATAAGATTAACTTAATCAATACCGTATTGTTTGACATAATAATGTGTGAACGAGACTTGATGAAACATTGTGAGGTAGAAGATAAAATATTTTCACCTGCTGTGATGGATCTTGAAAAAAAAGTCTCGGAAGGTATATATCTCAATGAGTTGAAGCCAAAGATGGTCACCGATGATGCATTAAGTGACCTAACAGAACGTGAAAGGGAAATTATTGCTTGCGTAGCACGAGGTTTATCTAATAAAGAAATTGCTGATAAGCTATGCTTATCTGTTCACACTGTAGCTACCCATCGACGTAACGTTTGCGCCAAGCTTGAAATACACTCTACTTCGGGTTTAACCATTTTTGCCATTCTACACAAACTAATTGACCTTTCTGAAGTAAAACTATAACTCAATATTATGGACGAAATGATATCACAACTCAATTGGGATGGAGTTATAATAGGACTAATCACGTTTATTATAATAGGAATTTTCCACCCACTGGTAATAAAAGGTTACTACTATATAGGACTTAAGTGTCGCTGGATATTTTTGATATCGGGCATTGGCTTTATTATAGGATGCTTACTTACAGCCAGCACAATGTTATCTATAATTTTAGGAGTAACTGCGTTCAGTTGCTTTTGGAGTATAATGGAGATTAACGAACAGAAACTTAGAGTAGAACGAGGTTGGTTCAAAGCAAATCCCAAACATAAAAGTCATTTAGAAAACAATAAAGGTCGTGAATAGTGAAGATTCACGACCTTTATTGTCTTCTATGAATTTTTGTCTATGCATCCATTGGAGCTGGAGCAAAACCGTCTTCAAGTGCAACATAATGCTGATAGGGATGATCACAGCCAGGACATTTAACCGGAGGCTCAGTAGCTACAACACTATAACCACATACGAGGCATTTCCAGGTAACCGGTTTTTCTCTTTTCCACAAAGTATTGTTGTTTATATGATCCAGTAAGAGTTGGAAACGATCATGATGGAATTTCTCTACCTCGGCAATAGCATCAAAATGAGTCGCTATGTCATCAAAACCTTCTTTTCGAGCCGTTTCAGCTGCACTATGATAGAATTCGTATCCATCGACACTCTCTTCTTTAATTGATGTTTGAAGATTGGCAACAGTATCGCCCAAGAATCCGGCATCAACACCGGTAGTTGTCTTGAAATCGGTATTTTCTAACATTTTAAGAAACACCTTAGCATGATGCAATTCATTATTAGCTGTTTCTCTAAATGCAACCCCAACAGGGAAATAGGATTCCTTATCGGCTATCGAAGCATAAAATGTATATCGTGCAAATGACTGGGATTCGGCCAAATAAGAATTGACAATATTAGTCTCTGTTTTAGTTCCTTTAATACTTTTAACTGTGTTACTCATAATATTAAGTCTTTATAAATTAAACTCATTAATTAAGTTACTTATACAACATCTTCTAACTACAATAAGTTCAATCCCTAATAAAAAACGTTCGGCAATCTATTTGTAAGATAGCCGAACGCAAAATATACATATACAGTAATGTTAGTCGTAAAGGAACTAAAAATGACTAGTACCGTCAAAACAGTGGGTGCAAACTTTACATTTTGGCAATCCAATGGCCTTGACAATAGTTTCTACCGTACTGAACTTAAGTGAAGTCAACCCAAAACGTTCTCTAATTTTTTCCACCATTTTTTCATACCGCGGTGTGCCGGCAGTGGCATATTCGTCAAGATGTGCATTAGCATCACCTTCAAGTTCTTCAATTATGCGTCGGGTTAGCAATTCCATATCACTCTTTGATGAAGTGAAACCAATATATTTACAGCCGTAAATCAAAGGTGGTGAAGCAATTCTCATGTGTACTTCACGAGCACCATAATCATATAACACCTTTACATTGTCATTAAGCTGAGTTCCACGCACGATTGAATCATCACAAAATAGTGCTCTTTTCCCGGCAAGCATAGCGCGATTAGGTACAAGTTTCATTTTCGCGACAAGACTACGCATTGATTGCTCTCTCGGAGTAAAACTTCTTGGCCATGTCGGGGTATACTTGCATATGCAACGGTGATATGGTACTTTATGTCCGGCAGCATATCCAAGAGCCATTCCAACACCAGAGTCGGGGATTCCACAAGCACAGTCAACTTCGGCATCGTCATTAATTCCCATTTCATAACCGGTATTGAAACGCATCTGCTCTACATTTCGATCCTCATAGGTCGATGTTGGGAATCCGTAATAAACCCATAAGAAAGAGCAGATTTGCATCTGGTCACCTGGCGCTTGTAGCTGCTTAATTCCATCAGCCGTAACATGAACAATCTCGCCAGGGCCGAGATCTCTCACCAACTCGTAGTCAAGATTTGGAAAAGCTGTAGATTCTGAACTTGCCGCATAAGCTCCCTCCTTGCGTGCCAATGCAATTGGAGTTCGACCTAAACGATCTCGAGCTGCAATAAAACCATTTTCAGTTAGAATAAGCATTGAGCAAGAACCTTCAATGTTATCAAATACATTGTTAATTCCCTCTACAAAAGTCTTTCCTTGATTAATAAGTAGCGCAACAAGTTCAGTTTGGTTAGTATTTCCCTGACTAAGTTCGGCAAAGTGCACACCCTGCTGCAGAAGAGATTTTTCAAGTTTATCGATGTTGCATATTTTAGCAACCGTTACAATCGCATATTTGCCAAGATGTGAATTAATAATTATAGGTTGTGGATCGGTATCACTTATAACACCGATACCATTATGTCCAATAAATTTTGATAATTCCGACTCAAATTTCGTACGGAAATATGTACTCTCTAATGAGTGAATTGAGCGACAAAATCGATTCTCTTCACCATCAAATGTAACCATTCCTGCACGCCTTGTTCCAAGATGTGAGTTGTAATCAGTTCCATAAAACAAATCGGGAACACAACGTTGTTTTGATGCTACGCCAAAAAATCCTCCCATATTAATAAATTAAAATTATATATTATCGTTTTTCGTAGTTACCTTCAAAATAATTTATATAAGCCTGATTGACGAGCCGATTTCCGCCGGGTGTCGGGTAATTACCAGAAAAATACCAATCGCCGGGACAATTTGGTACAGAGCGGTGAAGACCATCAATCGACTGGTATAGTATAGATACACGTGCTTGAGTACCTGCAGGGGTAAGAATCCGTGCTATCTGTGCAGAGATTTCTTCATTAGTGAAAGGTTCATATATAGCTTTGACACAGTTTACTTGTTGGTCTACCGGCTTTAAAAGTTCATTTTTACAAGCTGAATATGTGTCGGAAAGTAATGAATCCTGCCCCGATAGCTTAATCAATTCTACAGCGGCTTTAAAAGCTATAAACTCTGCCATGCGAGACATGTCTATACCATAATAATCGGGATATCGCACCTGAGGAGAGGAGGATACAATTACTATATGCTTAGGATGCAATCGGTCAAGCATTCCAATAATAGATTGCTTTAAAGTTGTACCACGCACAATTGAGTCATCGATAACGACAAGTGTATCTTTATCATTGTGAATACATCCATAAGTCACATCATAAACATGTGCCGCCAGATCATTACGTGAGTTGCCCTCGGCTATAAAAGTTCTGAGTTTAATATCTTTAACAGCAACCTTTTCGATACGCAGATGCCGTGACATTATCTGTTGTATTTTCTCGGTATCGAAATTACAATCGTCATGGAACAGCCTTATTAACTGATCGGTCTTAGATTCTTCAAGACGCTGCTGTAAAGCTTCGCACATACCGATAAAAGCCACTTCAGCCGTGTTGGGAATGAACGAGAAAACCGTATTGTCCAAATCAAAGTCGATTATTTTCATAAGATCTGGCACCAGGTTAAAACCGAGCATTTTACGTTCCTTATATATATCGGCATCGCTTCCACGCGAGAAATATATGCGTTCAAAAGAACAGCGCTCGTTTTTTCCTTCCCCAAGAATATCATTTACCTTGAAGCGTCCGTCTTTGTTCACAATGACGGCACTTCCCGGTTTTAGTTCTTTTACCTCTACTCGACGGCAGTTAAAGACAGTTTGTATTACAGGTCGTTCAGAAGCAACTACGACAATCTCATCGTCATGATAATAGAATGCGGGTCTAATTCCGTTAGGATCACGCAAAGCAAACATATCGCCAGAACCGGTGGTACCACATATTACATAACCACCATCCCATTGAGGAGCAGTATTGGACAGAACCCTTACCATATCCATGTTGGCCTCAATAGCCTCAGTTAACTGTGGATCATTATATTGCTCTCTGAATTCTCGATAAAGCCTGTGATTTTCTTTATCAAGAGCATATCCGAGTTGTTCCAACAGAATAACTGTATCGCTATAAAGGCGTGGATGTTGTCCTCTATTAACGATTGAATCGAAGATCTGGTCAACATTGGTCATGTTAAAGTTGCCACATAAAAGTAATGTGCGCGATGGCCAATTACTGCGACGTAAAAACGGATGTACATATGACAGGCCACTACGTCCGGTTGTACTGTAACGCAAGTGCCCCATGTAAATCTCGCCAACAAATGGTACTTCAGAGTCTATATAATCGCTATTCTGAACATTCAAATCAAAATGATCAAGCTTATTGCCTATTACACTGAAGATTTCACTTATAGCGCTGGAACCAAGAGCACGTTCCCTAAAGACATATTCACTTCCAGGTTGGGAATGTAATTTCACAACCCCTACTCCGGCACCTTCTTGTCCACGGTTATGCTGTTTTTCCATAAGCAGATACAACTTGTTGAGCCCGTAGGTACATGTACCATATTTTTCACGATAGTACTCTATGGGCTTCAACAGGCGTATCATTGCTACGCCACATTCATGTTTAATTTGCTCCATGAAATGTGATTAACTATATTTTAAAATTATCTTATAAACAATAGTTCACGATACTTGGGTAGAGGCCAAATCTCGTTATCAACCATTAACTCAAGTTTATCGATGTGATAACGAATTGTCTCCATGCGTGGTACAACATTGTCGTGATATGCTATTGCCTTTTCGCGTTCACTTTTAATGCGGTTGGCTTGACGGCGGGCATCTACCATCTGCTCAACACACTCTTTTATCACACGCATGTGATTAGAAATCTTCTCTATAGTAGACAAATCTTGAGCAACAATCGCCTTACTCTTGTTTTCATCAAATAGAGTTTTGATTTTAACCAAGTTATCGACAAGGAAAGACTGGTAACGAGTAGCTACAGGTATAATGTGATTAATTGCAAGATCGCCAAGCACACGGGCTTCAATCTGTACTTTTTTTGTATAAACTTCCCATTTCACCTCATTACGGGCATGGAGTTCAATATCGCTGAACACATTGGTACGCTTAAACATCTCGATAGAATCGGGTCGAAGATAGGCATCGAAAATTTTGGGAACACTTGTTTCACAATCAAGGCCTCTACGAGCCGCCTCTTCTTTCCATTCATCGCTATAACCGTTTCCATCAAAGTGGATTGCTTTATTTTCTTTAATCAATACTTTAACTTCTTCAAGTATAGCGTGGTTTAACACTTCGCCATTTGCCAAGCGTTTATCAACCTTTTCTTTAAACAATGCTAATTGATCAGCTACAGCTGCATTAAGTGCAATCATTGCCGATGCGCAATTTGCTGAAGAGCCAACAGCTCTGAATTCGAAACGATTGCCTGTGAAAGCAAATGGTGATGTACGGTTACGATCAGTATTATCGATTAGAATTTCAGGGATTTGTGATGCTCCTACCGATACTCCTTGTTTATCTCCAAAAGCTATAAGTTCATCTTTTGAACTGTTCTCAAGTTTATCGAAAATCTCAGCCAACTGAGAACCTGTAAAAATCGAAATGATTGCAGGAGGAGCCTCGTTAGCGCCGAGACGATGCGCATTGGTAGCCGATGCGATAGAAGCTTTCAATAGCCCGTTGTGTTTATTCACGGCAGCCATAACATTGGCTACAAAGGCTATAAATTGAAGATTAGCCTGTGGCGTTTTACCTGGAGCAAATAATAGTACACCTGTATCAGTTCCAAGACTCCAATTGTTATGTTTACCTGAACCGTTAATACCAGCAAATGGTTTCTCGTGGAGTAGTACTCGGAAGTTGTGACGACGTGCAACCTCCGACATGAGCGACATTAACAATAGGTTATGATCGTTGGCCAAATTAGTTTCCTCAAAAATAGGTGCAAGTTCAAACTGATTTGGAGCCACCTCATTATGACGTGTGCGGGCTGGAATCCCCAATTTATGGCATTCTATTTCGAGATCGAGCATGAACGCTTCAACTCTTGAAGGTATAGCTCCAAAATAGTGATCTTCAAGCTGCTGGTTCTTAGCGCTTTCATGTCCCATAAGTGTACGTCCTGTCATCACCAAATCAGGACGTGCTGAGAAAAGAGCTTCATCAACCAAGAAGTATTCTTGTTCCCATCCAAGAAACGACTGCACATGTTTTACCGATGGGTCAAAATATTGTGCAACAGCCGTAGCCGCTTTATCAACTGCATTCAAAGCACGCAGCAACGGCGTCTTATAATCGAGCGACTCACCGGTATAAGAGATGAAAATTGTGGGAATACACAAAGTCTTATCAAGGATGAATGCCGGAGATGAAATATCCCAGGCAGAGTAACCTCGAGCTTCAAAAGTATTGCGTATTCCGCCATTAGGAAAACTTGAAGCGTCTGGTTCCTGTTGAACAAGCAGTTTTCCCGAGAATTCTTCTACAACACCACCCTTCCCATCGTGCTCAATAAAAGCATCATGCTTTTCGGCCGTTCCATCAGTAAGAGGATGAAACCAGTGGGTATAGTGACGAGCTCCGTTGTCGATTGCCCATTGCTTCATACCGGCAGCAACGTTATCGGCAACTTCACGAGATAGCGGTTCTTTATTATCAATTGCAAAAACAAGTGCATCATAAGTCTTTTTATCAAGATACTGATACATCTTGGCTCTATTGAAAACATACTTGCCATAGTATTGTTCAGGGCGTTCTGAAGGAATATCAACCGGAATAGCTTTACGGTCGTAAGCCTCTTCAACTACTTTAAATCTGAGCTGTGACATGGGTTTATTTTTATATTTTAAAATTTGAGTGATATAATTCTATTTATTGCTTCGATTGTGTTCTCGCGGGTATTGAATGCTGTTAACCTTATAAAGTCCTCTCCACATGTTCCAAATCCAACACCAGGAGTTGTGACGAGATTACAGGATTCAAGCATCTTCTCGAACAATGACCACGAGTTGATTTTCACCGGTGCCTTAGTCCAAACATACGGGGAGTCTATTCCACCATAAACTTCAAAACGAGCCTGTAATAATCCCTGACGAAGAACTCGGGCATTCTCCATGTAATAATCAATATTTGTGCGCACTTGTTTTTTCCCATCAACAGTATAGAGGGCGGCCGCTGCACGTTGAACTACATACGAAGCTCCATTGAATTTTGTACATTGACGTCGTCGCCACATATTGTTGAGATTCAACCCATTTTTATCAACGAGCTCCCGTGGCACAACAGTATACCCGCATCTGAGACCTGTAAAGCCGGCTGTTTTTGAAAAGCTGCGAAATTCTATCGCACATTGCCTAGCACCTTCAATCTCAAAAATGCTGTGAGGTACCTCAGAACTGGTAATATAAGCTTCGTAGGCCGAGTCAAAAAGAATTAGACAACCATACTTTAATGCAAAATCAACCCAGCATCTGAGCTGATTTCGAGATAATGAAATGCCTGTGGGATTATTTGGATAACAGAGATATATAACGTCGGGGATCTCAGTTTTGCCCGATGGAATAACCGGTATAAAACCATTTTCTTCCGTACAATCAAGCATCATGACCGTGCGTCCTGCCATCAAATTCGTATCAAGATATACCGGATAAACAGGATTGGTAATAGCAACAATGTTATCAATCGAAAGAATATCTCCGATGTTACCCAAATCGCTTTTAGCACCATCATTCACAAAAACCTCGTCGGGTAGAATATCAATTCCTCGTAACTTATAGTCATTGGTTACAATCAAGTCAATGAGAAATTTATGACCTTGTTCAGGACCATACCCAATAAACGTATCTCTGAGACCTTGACTACGCGCAGCCGCAATCAACTCACTGACCGCTGCATCACACACAGGCAACGTAACATCACCAATACCAAGCTTTAAAATATCAGCCTCAGGATGCTGGGCCTTGTATTCTTCAACGCGACGGGCTACCGTTGAAAACAGATAACTTTCACTTATGAGGGAATAATTCGAATTAGCTTTGAACATAATAAACTATTTACCCGAGATTTGACGTTTATAAATTCCAGTGAATACAGTAACTGCAGGACCAGTCATATAAACATGGTTATCGCTGGCACGCCATTCAATATTAAGATTACCTCCATCAAGATGGATGTTAACAGTACGATCAGTCAAACCATTAATAACCGCAGCTATGGTTGTTGCACAAGCGCCGGTACCACAGGCCATAGTTACACCGCTTCCACGTTCCCACACTCTCATTTTAATTTCATGAGAAGAAAGAATCTGAGCAAATTCAACATTTACTCTATCGGGAAACATTTGATTTAGTTCAACTTTCGCTCCTATATCTTCAATATTAATGTTATCGAATGAATCAACAAATGTGATTGCGTGAGGATTGCCCATTGAAACTGCTGTAAAAACCAATACTTGATTGGAGGATACTGTTATAGGTTTTGATACAAATGTATCGCTTGGGTAATCAACTGGAATTTCCTTAGTCAAAAGCGAGGGTAAACCCATGTCGACAGTAACTGATTCTATAAGACCGTCATGTCCCGGCTTCAGGTATAAATGTTTAACGCCCGAAAGCGTTTCGAGCGTTACATGAAGATTATTAGTCAAGTTATTGTCGTATACATATTTTGCTACGCATCGAGCGCCATTACCGCACATACGGGCTTCCGAACCGTCGGCATTGAAAATACGCATTTTAAAGTCGGCCTCACTTGATGGCAAAATCAGAATTATGCCATCACCTCCCACTCCTGTGTGCCGGTCGCTCATCTCTCGCGACAAGGAGGCAAGATTATCGGGACATTTATCAAGGCAATCTATATAAATATAGTCATTACCTAAGCCCTGCATCTTGGTGAATTTGATATGTTCCATCTATTGGAAATATTGTTTAGTTTTATGGGTACAAAATTAATAGCAAAAATCCGAAAATCCTATATCGGCGATAAAAAAGTTATTAGAAAAATATTTTTAGACAACTACAATAGACGATAATCCGATTTCGTTAAGTAAATGATGAAATATGACAAATTCATAGGTTGGCTATTGTTTTTGGCGCTATTGTCCATAGACAGTAAATATATGTTGGCCCAGGATGGATCGACAGCATTCAGCTTCCTTAATACTACATCATCGGCACGGATATATGGGCTGGGTGGTATAAATATAACCAATGTTGACGACAATTTATTTAGTACCGACCAAAATCCAGGATTGTTAGGATCAGAGATGTCGGGCCAAATTGGTATTAATTATATGCGATATTTGGGTGATTCAAATTTTGCCGGAATAAGGTATGCACATAGTTCCGGACAATATGGAGCCTGGGGCGCCTCTTTACAATACTTCGGCTATGGTTCAATAACAGCTGCCGATGAAACTGGTGTCATAACCGGTCGTTTCGCTCCTAAAGATGTTGCCTTTTCGGGTGTCTATTCTTATGATATTTATGGTAATTGGCGAGGGGGTATAGCTGTTAAATTCCTATATAGTAGTTATGAACAGTATAACTCTATAGCCGTTTCAACCGACCTCGGTGTAAACTATTACAATCCTGATAACGACTTTTCGTTTTCTTTTGTAGCAGCCAACATGGGGGGACAAATTACCAAATTCAACGATCAACGAGATAAATTACCTATAGACCTCCGTTTAGGTGTTGCTAAATCGTTCGGTGAATTTCCGGTAAGGTTCTCGGTAAATGCGTGGAATCTTACTAAATGGCATCTACCATATATTGAAGCAGGAGACGGGACAACAACGTCCGATCCTCAAATTAAAGATAGTTTTTCAAGCAATCTTTTCAGGCATCTTGTATTTGGAGCTGAGCTTATCTCAAGCTCTAAATTTTACTTAACATTGGGATACAATTACAAAATCCGTACCGATATGTCAACTTACTCGCGTAGTTTTTTATCGGGATTTTCACTTGGAGGTGGGTTAAATACATCTCGATTCAGAATATCATTGGCTTTTGCCCAACCACACACAGGAGCGACAACATTCATGCTGAACCTCACTCTAAATATGGATAATATAATTAATTGAACTTGAGACAAGAACTAAAAGCATAAGTCGATATAATAAATGGAACAGGATATAATCATTGCAATTGACGGGTATTCATCATCAGGTAAAAGTAGTATGGCTCGCTCTCTTGCACGCGCTATAGGATATAGATATATTGATTCAGGGGCCATGTATCGAGCCGTTACACTCTATGCCATGAGACATGGTTTGATTGATGCAGAACATAATGTCGACACGAAAGCGCTTATCGATTCACTACCCGATATCAATATTGATTTCGAGATTATCGGAGGCAGGCAATCTACCATACTTAATGGAGAGGATGTAGAAGATGAAATAAGACAACTTCCTGTATCGAACAATGTTTCTCCAGTAGCAGCAATCCCAGAAGTGCGTCACATGCTTGTGACATTACAACAGGCATGTGGAGCAAAAAAGGGAATTGTAATGGATGGACGTGACATCGGAACAACAGTATTTCCCAACGCTGAACTGAAAGTATTTGTCAATGCACCGGCCGAGACTCGCGCTAAACGGCGCATGCTCGAACTACGGGCAAAAGGTCAGGATGTCACTTTCGATGAGATACTTTCCAATGTAAAACAGCGCGACTTTATTGATGAGAACAGAGCCGAAAGTCCACTGAGACGCGCCGAAGATGCCATTGACTTTGACAATTCCAATATGTCAATTGAGGAACAAGATAAAGCATTGCTTAATCTTTTTTACAACAAAGTAAATAAATAATAGACTATGCAGGTCACAATCGACCCTGGATCAGGCTTTTGCTTCGGTGTTACCACAGCAATTAATAAAGCTCAAGAGGAACTCGCCCGAGGAGGGAAGTTATATTGCCTGGGTGATATTGTTCATAATAATGAAGAAGTCAACCGACTTCATTCTTTGGGTATGGAAACCATAACCCACCAGCAAATGGCTTCGTTAAATAATTCCAGAGTACTTCTAAGGGCTCATGGAGAGCCGCCATCTACCTACAAGATTGCCCAAAAGAATAATATTGAGATCATCGACGCTACATGCCCGGTCGTTTTACAACTCCAAAAGCGAGTAAAAGAATGCTATGATAAAGCCGGCGATAAAATTCAGATAGTAATATATGGCAAACGCGGTCACGCTGAAGTCAACGGACTGGTAGGTCAGACCGATGGTAATGCTATCGTGATTGAGCACGTCAGCGAGATCGAAACTCTTGACTTCAACAAGGATATTGCATTATTTTCACAAACAACAAAATCAATTGACGGTTTCAAGTCAATGTGTGAAGCTATATCTAAAAGGATTATATCACCTGCAAAGTTAACTTGTCATGACACAATATGCCGCCAAGTAGCCAATCGAGTTGAGCGTCTCATAGAATTCGCACAGTCTCATGATTTGATTTTATTTGTAAGCGGTAGTAAAAGTAGCAACGGGCGTATTCTATTTAATGAGTGCTTGGGCGTCAATGTCAATACCTACATGATTTCAAGCGAAGAGGAAGTAGACCCGATGTGGCTAAAAAATATACGCAGTGTAGGTATTTGTGGAGCAACATCTACCCCGCGCTGGTTAATGGAAAAAGTAAAGGATGCAATTTTGAACTATTGAAACTTAAATTACACATGAAGCGTGTGACATTAATATCATTAGTACTTATGTCAATTGTTTTGGTAAATTGTAAATCAAACAGGAATGCCGACAGCGCTGATCTAAATTTCGTAAGAGAGTTAGCATATAAACACGCACATCGCTATCAGCAACTTGATAGAAGGTTTAACGATATGGAACGCCAGAATTTTTTGCTCTACATACAATCATTACGGTTTAGAATTGAAAAAGAAGTTGGAAGCGAATATGCCAATGAATTTTTAACGGCTTTCAATGATTCAGCATTTAATAACACTACAGGCATTTAGTATTAAATAACGTCAAGAGTGTATTTTCACAGTATTATCGATAATATTAAAAAACAGCTCCTCTGTTACTGTCATTGGTAACGAGGAGCTGTTTTTTTTAATTTAATGTTCTTCAGGGTCAGGAGCTATAAGTTTGTATCCTTTACCGTGAATGTTTATAATCTCGATAGATGGATCATCCTTTAGATGTTTACGTAATTTAGTGATATAAACATCCATTGAGCGTGCGTTAAAATAATTATCATCAATCCAAATCGTCTTAAGAGCAAAATTTCGCTCAAGAATTTCGTTGATGTGGGCACATAACAAACTCAATAATTCCGATTCCTTAGTAGTGAGCTTGGTAACTTTATCACCGATCATCAAAACTTGCTTCTGAGTATCAAATGTAAATTTACCAATCTTGTACATTGTCACATCCCGCCCTTTCTTACCTTTTACACGACGAAGTATAGCTTCAATACGGAAAACGAGTTCCTCCATAGAGAATGGCTTCGTTATGTAATCATCGGCGCCAATCTTGAATCCATCAAGAATATCTTCTTTCAGCGATTTTGCAGTAAGGAAGATAATGGGCACCTCTCCATTTACAGTTCTGATCTCTTGTGCGAGAGTGAATCCATCCTTTTTGGGCATCATCACATCCAATACACATATATCATACTTTCCTTTCAAGAAGGCCTTATATCCGCTTTCACCATCGGCGAAGAGGTCGGCATTAAAGCCCTTGGCTTGCAAATACTCTCTGAGTAACATGCCCAGATTCTCATCGTCTTCGCACAGAAGAATTTTCATTTTTTCTTCCATAGTCATTTCAATTTTTTGTTAGTGGTAATATTATAATAAATTTTGTTCCTACATTTATTTCACTCTCAGCCTTGATTTCTCCACCAAGAACTTCAATCATTTTTTTTACATATGCAAGTCCAAGACCGAATCCCTTAACGTCGTGGACATTGCCGGT
Organism: uncultured Muribaculaceae bacterium; assembly: GCA_947566655.1. GTDB lineage: Bacteria > Bacteroidota > Bacteroidia > Bacteroidales > Muribaculaceae > JAAVFS01. The sequence goes on from CANOKG010000006.1 coordinate 18,328, forward strand.
GTGAACTCTATAAAAGCGCTCAAATATTTTTTTAAGATCTTCTTTTTTTATTCCAATGCCATTATCACAAACTGTAATTTCAAGTTTTCCGTTGTCAATATCGCGGGTCGTTACCAACAGTTGCAGCGGTGCATCTTCTCTTCTATATTTTACAGCGTTGTCAAGTAAATTGAAGATAACATTGGTAAAGTGCATCTCATCAACCATAATTATTGCATCTTCGGCATCAAGAGTGGACTTGATTGTTCCTCCATATTTCTCGACCTTAAGTTTAAAGGTATTTATGATATTATAAATAACTGAATTTGCATCTATTTCCTGAAGTCTAACTGTAGCTTTCTTTTTATCAAACATCGACATTTGTAATACTTTCTCCACTTGAAAGCGTAATCGCTTGGTTTCATCGTTGATAATCGAGGCTGCGTGCTGCAACATAGCCGGGGATTTTCTTACACTGTCATCATTAAGCATTTGTGCAGCAAGAGAAATAGTTGATATCGGGGTCTTAAACTCGTGGGTCATATTGTTGATAAAGTCGTTTTTCATCTCGGTCAATTTTTTTTGACGAAATGCCACAACTATTATATATATGAATATGATTAGCAATATGATTGTCATAATTAATACAGGTACCATAAAGCCCAGTGATTTATGTATATAGTCACTTTTGCGAGGAAAGTATACCTTTATAAAATGTGCTTTATCGGGAGCATCGTTCGGAAACAATGTCTTTATGAACATGCTTCCTTGTATATCGGGCGTAATAACATAACCATCTGATTTGAAGACCGGAACATTATCACGATTGACAACAGCAAATTCAAACGGAATTTCAATACCATTGTTTTCAAACTCAGTTTGGAGATATCGCGTAGCAATTGCCGAGTCAACGCGTTCTCTTATCGACCTATCGGTCGTTTGTGTCATTATGCTAAGCATAACATCATTGATAACATTCCGCTTATACATAACGCGGTCTTTATATGAATCATGCTGCATGGCTCTATAACGACGAGCGAATTCCCGCTGGTCACTCTGCAACTGAGAGATTTTATTAAAGTCGGCCTTGATAGTTATATCGGCTCCCAACCCACTTGCTGTGGTAAATTGATATTTTATACTGTCAAGATGTGTAAAATCGCCATCATTGAAATGTGTGTAGGTAGGAGAAGAATCAAAGAATGAAACATCTTCCTCGAGATAATATTTTATTTCATCTTGCTGAAGTCGTAGGACAACGCTATGCAAACCGCGACGCACCCCCTCCGAAAACTGATCTTCGCGCATTCTTATCATACTCTCCAGATACATAATCTGCATGTAGAGCAGTGCGGCAAAGACTATAGCCATGATGATTGTTAGAAGCCATATAGTGGATTTTTTCATTTTAAGTATCGTTCTTTATAATTCTATATATAATTAACAAATGAGGTTAATTTTAGTTTTTATTAAACTAATATTAAATTGCAAGGACAATTAAAAAAATGCTAAACAACAAGAAAAGTGTTAATTTGCATTTCTCGTCAAAATTAACACTTTATTTTTAACACTCCAAACTTTGGATTAACTTTATATCATAACTCAAATGTTATTTAGCAATATTTATACTTTAACAGCAAGTCATTATATATAAATGGCTTGCTGTTAAATATTTTTCACAAGGTGAATTATTGGAATAAATACCGCACTCCTACATTACTCATCAACTTCAGGATCGGCCGATTGTTTAGGCAATGTCTTATGGAGGGCCAAGAAGCCTAATGCACCAGCTATCAATGAGCCGACAACAATGCCTAATTTAGCATGGTCAAGAAGCGCATTACCGACTTCACCCATTGAGCCAAAAGAGAGATTGGCAATGAACAGAGATACAGTAAAACCAATGCCGCCTAACATTGATACAGAAGCTAATTGGGTCCATGTACTCCTGACAGGCATAGGGGCAAGTTTTAATTTTATTGTAATCCATGAGAATGTGAATATTCCGATGAATTTACCAATCACCAAGCCACATATAACCGCAAGTGAAATGCCTTCAAATACAGAGGCCGGCTCCATATCCAGAAGAAAAATTCCGGCATTGGCAAATGCAAAGAGTGGAATTATAAAGAAATTAACTATTGGATGAAGCGAGTCCTCAAGTTCTTGAAGTGGTGAAATAACTTTATCAGAAGCTGACTCGATTTCTTTTAAATAGTTCATTTGCTCCTTTGTCAATATAGACTTTCTATTGAGCAACTCATCGTCCTCGGTTCTGAACTTTGCAATTGAGTTTCGCATTTTTTTAATATATTTTTTAGGAGCGAAAACCGGAGTAGCCGGTATACAGAATGCGACGAGCACACCTGCAATTGTTGGATGAATGCCCGAATTCAAAAACAGAAACCAAACAGCAGTGCCTATAGTGAGGTAAAATATCTTGCTTTGAATCTTCATCCATGAGCCCATCAATAGAATCCCCAACAAGCACGCTGCATAGACAAGCAACATAGCGTCAATATGGGTTGAATAAAATGCGGCAATAACAATAATTCCGCCTATATCGTCAACGACAGCAAGTGTAGTCAAAAAAATCTTTAAAGATATGGGCACTCGGGAACCTAACATAGCAAGTACCCCTAAGGAAAAGGCAATATCGGTCGCCATAGGTATAGCCGCACCATTACTATAGTCAGTGCCTACGCTAAGAGTGAAAAATATTACTACTGGGATAACCATTCCTCCTATCGCAGCAACTATAGGTAAAAGAGCCTGTTTAAACGATGCCAATTCTCCGACAAGAACCTCACGTTTTATTTCGAGACCAATACTAAAAAAGAATATTGCCATTAATGCATCATTAATAAATTGCAGCATTGACATTGGATGTCCGTTATGGCTGAATAGATTAAACGAACCGATTTGTAATCTAACCTCTTGGTCCCAAAAATTATAATAATAATGGTTGATGGCAGGAATATTAGCTACTACGATTGCTAATAAAGTGGCAGCAATGAGTATATTGCCACCTGTAGCATGACGTCGAAGAGCCTGACGTGCAGCAAAAAAAACACTATGATTTGTGTTTTCGACCGGATTCTGGTTATGAAGCATAATAATTATCTTTTTTACCTATTAACAAATTTGTGCAACATTAGGTTTGCACATAACAATTGGATATAACAATACAAACTTGTCCACACTATGAACAAGTTTGTACTCTGACATAGAATATTAATCAAGTTTAAGAACCGCAAGGAACGCTTTTTGTGGAACTTCAACCGAACCGATCTGCTTCATGCGTTTCTTGCCTTTCTTTTGCTTTTCAAGCAGTTTACGCTTTCGAGAAATATCACCGCCATAACATTTGGCCGTCACGTCTTTTCTCACGGCCTTGATTGTTTCTCGAGCAATAATTTTTGCTCCGATAGCAGCTTGGATTGCTATATCAAACTGTTGACGAGGGATGAGTTCTTTCAGTTTCTCACACATTTTACGACCAAAAGTAACAGCATTATCGGCATGAGTAAGTGTAGATAATGCGTCCACACTTTCACCATTAAGCAAGATATCGAGCTTTATAAGCCGTGATTCTCTGAAATCATGAAGATGATAGTCAAACGAGGCATACCCTTTAGATATAGACTTAAGTCTATCATAGAAGTCAATCACGATCTCTCCGAGAGGCATGTCGAATACAAGCTCAATACGGTTACCCGAAATGTACTCTTGTTTTATAAGTTCGCCGCGTTTCCCGAGACAAAGAGTCATAATCGGACCAATATAATCGGCCGCTGTTATTACCGAAGCTCTTATGTATGGCTCTTCAATATGGTCTATTAATGTAGCCTCGGGCAACCCCGAGGGGTTATGAACTTCAGTTACATTTCCCTTTTTGTCATATACTTTATAAGAAACATTTGGAACCGTAGTGATGACATCCATATCAAATTCACGACCAAGGCGCTCTTGAACAATTTCCATGTGGAGCAATCCAAGGAATCCACATCTGAAACCAAAACCCAAAGCAGCCGATGATTCGGGTTGGAATGTAAGAGACGCATCGTTAAGCTGCAACTTTTCAAGAGAAGCTCTAAGATTTTCGAAATCCTCAGTCTCGATAGGATAGACACCGGCAAATACCATCGGCTTTACCTCTTCAAAGCCGTCAATTGCACTTTCACAGGGTCTATTCACATGTGTAATTGTGTCACCTACTTTTACTTCACGGGAAGTCTTAATTCCCGATATTATATATCCTACATTACCGGCCGAAAGTACATTACGAGGAGACATATCAAGTTTGAGAACTCCAATTTCATCGGCATTGTACTCCTTACCTGTTGCTACAAATTTTACAAAGTCTCCTTTTTCTATGGTACCATTTTGTATTTTGAAATAGGCAATAATTCCTCTAAACGGATTAAATACAGAATCAAATATCAATGCTTGTAATGGAGCTGTCGGATCTCCTTTGGGCGCAGGAATGCGTTCCACTATAGCCTTAAGGATCTCAGGAATCCCGACACCGGTTTTACCGCTTGCCCTGATTATTTCTTCGCGCTTACAGCCAAGTAATTCAATAATTTGGTCTTCGACTTCATCAGGCTTTGCACTATCAAGGTCGATCTTGTTTATTACAGGAATAATTTCGAGATCGTTATCAATTGCCATATAGAGATTTGAGATAGTCTGAGCCTGAATACCCTGCGAAGCATCAACAATAAGCAATGCGCCCTCACATGCAGCTATTGAGCGAGAAACTTCATATGAGAAGTCGACATGTCCGGGAGTATCAATTAGATTAAGTACATAGTGTTCACCATCCAAGTCATAATCCATTTGAATAGCATGGCTTTTAATCGTTATACCACGCTCACGCTCAAGATCCATATCATCAAGCACTTGTGCTTGTAGATCCTTAGCTTCTACAGTATTTGTGTACTCAAGCAATCGGTCGGCCAAAGTAGACTTTCCGTGATCAATATGAGCTATTATACAAAAATTGCGAATATTATTCATCTATAATGGGTTCTGTTCTATTTATTCTACAAAGGTACAATTAAATACTAAATCATGCAATGACCTATTATCGAAATCATATAAACGCAAGCGGGACTGCAATGAGTCTTGCAGCCCCGCTTTAATAATTTATAAAAATCTTAGATCCAACGAGTATAGGCGAAGTCTTGGCGATGGGGAAGTTCCGAATAGTTAGGATACAAACGTATTCCATAACGGAACACACCGGCATCTTTAAGTTTGCTTCTCAACTCATAGGTTAGAACATTACCCTCCTCTTTAACTACTTTAAAAGGCAATACTTCCCATAGATTTTCAGCACCATTCTCCACTTTATATATAACCAACTCCACACCAAGATCTTTTCCAAGACCATTTGTGTCAATGACAACACGATTGGAATAATCGTTACCAGCCAAAGCATTAGAATTCTCGGTAGAAACCACATCAAATACTTTAACACCATCCCAAGCTGCTGCAAATCTCTCTTTCCAAGCTACTATTTCTTTGGCTTTAGAATAATCGGAAGCTACAAGTTTATTGAAGCGCGAAGCTTCGGGATTATAGAAGCGACTGATATAGTCATCAATCATGCGCTTCATCGTAAAGTGGGGTGCGATATTACCTATTGACCCTTTGATATATTGAATCCACTCAGGTGAGTATCCCTTCGAGTTTTTTGCAAAATATAGAGGTATAATCTCATTCTCAAGCATTGAATAGATAGTGGCAGCATCAAGTTTATCTTGTTGAGACTGATCAGTAAAGGTACGCTTATCGGTAAGTGCCCAACCAGCCTTTTCATTAAAGCGATATCCTTCATACCACCAACCATCAAGCACAGAGAAGTTCAAAACACCATTCATCTCGGCTTTTTCGCCCGATGTTCCTGAAGCTTCAAGTGGGCGCGTTGGAGTATTCAACCATATGTCAACACCGGTTACAAGACGTTTCGCAACCACCATATTGTAATCTTCAAGGAAAATAATCTTACCCAGGAACTGTGGCATGCGTGAAATCTCCATAATACGCTTTATAAGCCCCTGACCGGCTCCGTCGGATGGATGAGCCTTACCCGAGAATACGAATTGTACCGGAAATTGCTCATTGTTGACTATTTTAGCCAAACGCTCGAGATCGGTAAAGAGAAGATGGGCACGCTTATAAGTAGCAAAACGACGGGCAAAACCAATGATAAGAGCATTGGGATTAATCTTATCGACAATTTTCATTACTGCCGAGGGATCACCCTGGTTTGCGAGCCATTTAGCCTTAAAATCCCTTTTTACAAAGTTGATGAATTTATTTTTCATGCACATGCGCATATTCCATATATCTTCATCAGGTACATTGAATATACCATTCCATGCATCAGGATTACTCTGATCTTCAAATACATGTTGTCCAAGCCGTTCAGCATAGAATTCCTTCCACTCACTTGCTGCCCATGTAGGCATATGGACACCATTGGTAACATAACCTACATGTGACTCCTGCCAGCTATAACCTTTCCATATACCAGCAAACATTTTCTTAGAAACTTCACCGTGGAGCCAACTAACGCCATTGGCTTCCTGACAGGTATTAAGCGCGAATACGCTCATCGAGAAGCGCTCATTGGTATTGGGATTCTCACGTCCCATATTCATCAGATCGTTCCAACTGATACCCAGCTTAGCCGGGAAATTACCCATATATTTACCAAAGAGACCTTCGTCAAAGTAATCATGTCCGGCTGGAACAGGCGTATGAACCGTATACAAAGAAGATGCACGAACAAGTTCAAGTGCGACATTGAAATCTATACCCTTCTCCTGAACAAAATCAACAAGACGTTGTAGGTTAAGGAGTGCCGCATGACCTTCATTACAGTGATACAATGTGCTGTTTATGCCCAACTTTTTAAGCATAAGCACACCACCGATACCTAACAGATACTCTTGCTTAATACGATTTTCCCAATCTCCACCATATAATTGATGGGTGATTGAACGGTCAAACTCACTATTCATATCAAAGTCGGTATCCATCAAATACAGTTTCATACGACCGACATTAACACGCCAAACGTGAGAATATATTATACGATCATGGTAAGGAACCTCAAGTACCATAGGGCGACCATTACCATCAATGACCTGTTCAATTGGAAGCTGGTTAAAGTTCTGCGGCTCATAATTAGCAATCTGCTGACCATCGACACTGAGAGTTTGAGTAAAATAGCCATAACGATACAGGAATCCCACAGCAGTCATGTTAACACAGCTGTCAGACGCCTCTTTAATATAGTCACCGGCAAGGACACCAAGACCACCTGAGTATATTTTCAAGCAATTACATAGGCCATATTCCATCGAAAAATAAGAAACCGATGGCACATCCTCCCTCATCGGGACACTCATATAGGCCTTAAACATATCATAAACTTTCTTCAATCGAGCCATCAAGTCTTTATCGGCAAGAATTTCTTGCAAACGCTCGAAAGGAAGCTGCTGAAGAACCATCACGGGGTTCTCACCTGTGTTTCTCCACAAATCAGGATTAAGATCGCGGAACAAAGCCTTTGCCTCACTATTCCAAACCCACCAAAGGTTCTTAGCAATTTCCTCAAGGGGTTTGAGCTTAGCAGGAAGCTCGGCTTGAACTGTAAGGTCACGCCACAGAGGCGTATTTGTGTTACTTACTTGTAATTTCATAATTCTTATTGAGTATTGAATTGTTTTACTCTAATGTTTAATGCTCGATCACAAAAGCAAACGTTATTAAAACGCTTAAAAACTATTTTTATTGCGTTCGAGACTGTTACATATCGCTATTTCAAAAGCCTGAAGATACAGGCCTATGAAATGAGACCAATCAGCAAGAGAGGATGTATGTCGAGCTGCGTTACTTAAATTTTTCATATCATATTGGCCCTGGACAATGTTTGTCAATGTGACTGCGATATGATTACACACTTCTGTATAATTTCCATCGTTACGTGTAGCGACATCTACCCCAGTATTTTCTATACTGTCACCGACATAACTTAACACCCATTGACCAAATCCTGACAAAGTAGTAGTAACAGTAGGAACACCAAAAGCAATGCTTTCTAAGGGCGTGTAACCCCATGGCTCATAGTAGCTCGGGAAAACGGTAACATCAAGACCCGGAAGAACATCATAGTATGCCATATTAAAAATTCCATCATCGCCATTAAGATAACATGGAACATATACAACAGAAATGTTATCTACTGGGACATTGTTAAAATTCAGCGCATGGATACGCTTTATGATTGAGTCACTATCGGGATTGTTTAAATAGTGGGTAATGACGGGATCGGGTAGCGAATTGTTATTTGAAATATCGGGAGTTTCCAACAAGTGCTTCAGATCAGTCCTACCCTCTCTGCTCCATGCGGGCACAAGTATAAATGCAAGAATATCTTTATTACAGGCAGCTGCCCTTAATTCATTTATGGAATCGAGGAACAAATCTATCCCCTTATTTCTGTACTCACAACGTCCGGATGTTGCGATGACAATTGTATTGTCACTAAAAGTTTTGCCCGTCAATGCCGATGCTACAGATAATAATTTTGCTCGAGCGGCTTTTCTAATAACCGGCATCTTCGTTTTAGAAGGAACAAACCGAGGTTCAAACCCATTTGGCGTTACAACGTCAGGGACTTTCTCAAGCAATTGAGCGCACTCTGTAGCAGTAACAGAACTAACTGTTGTGAAGCAATCGGCTTGGTGTGCAGCTGCTTTCTCTAAAGAATGTTTGGATTGCATATTAAGCTCACTAGCCATTTGATCTCCGTTATATCCTGAAAGATAGTCATATAAAGGCTTACCGTTACCGCAAATACTTCGGCCAATACTTGTAGCATGAGTAGTAAATACAGTAGCGGCTTGGGGCATTTTCCATTTCACATGCAGAAGTCCCATTCCGGTAGTCCACTCGTTAAAATGTGCGACAACGCCTTCTCCATTCTCAACGCCAGAATATTTAGAGATACTTTCTATTACGAGAGCCGATGCATGAGAAAAAGCACAGGCCTCGTCATAGTCACCATAAGCATGTAGCGAATCCACACCATATCGGCTCCACATCTCGCCGTAGAGCTGATCTTTAAAAGAATACAAGGAGTCAAATGATACTAATACCACAAGTGGCTTTCCGGGAATATTCCACCGACCTACCCTAACACTTACACCTTCAGGTAAATCGGCTTTAAGACGCCATCCTTTCAATAATGATTTTGATTCGACAAAAAAAGGAGAAGGATTATCTTCTGACCAAACATCGGGCCCTATAAAAATCAAATTATCCTTGTAAATGTCGTGGAGCGACTTGGCTTTAGTCGATAGTACTGTATAGATACCACCTACCTTATTACACACTTCCCAGCTTGTCTCAAACAGAAGCTTAATTTTTACCGATTGGATTTCCATTTAGGGTTTATATCAAGTTTTAGGTTGCAAAGGTACAAAAAAATTTTGTATCAATCAAATAGCACTTACGTCAGTTATATTTACCAACACTAAGAGCCTGTCTGGTTTTAACTCGTATTAAGATCGAGTGTCAATTTTATGCGA
>CANOKG010000007.1 GCA_947566655.1 uncultured Muribaculaceae bacterium
CAATACGCCTGTCAATTTAAAAGGGTAGTCAACATTAAGGTGAATCCAGAACATTGGATCATCTTGCCCGGGATACAACTCATGATAGAAGACACGGTATTGATCATCGGTCAATTCGGCCGGCTTTCTTGTCCAGATAGGCTCAGTACTATTAATAACTTTATCTTTATCTGTATCAACATACTTGCCATCTTTCCATTCTTGCTCCTTACCCGAAACTACAGGAATAGGCAAAAAACGGCAATACTTTTTTAATAACGAATCAATGCGAGCCTGCTCAAGAAACTCTTTGCTATCATCATCAATATAAAGTATCATATCGGTGCCGTGCTGTGACCTATTACCTGTACTCATTTCAAACTCAGGAGATCCGTCACAAATCCACTTTACAGGAGTTGCATTTTCTTTATAAGAAAGTGTGTTGATTTCCACCTTTTTAGACACCATAAATGCCGAATAAAAACCGAGACCGAAATGTCCGATTATCGAATTGGCATTATCCTTATATTTTTCCAGAAATTCCTCAGCACCGGAGAAAGCTATCTGGTTGATGTATTTATCAATTTCATCGGCTGTCATTCCAACGCCATTATCACTGATCGTTAAAGTACCCTTTCCTTTATCTATAGTTACGATAACCTTAAGATCATCCAACTCGCCCTTGTAATCGCCGAAAGCAGCCAGCGTTTTAAGCTTTTGAGTAGCATCTATCGCGTTACTAACGAGTTCACGTAAGAATATCTCGTGATCACTATAAAGAAATTTTTTGATTACCGGGAAAATATTTTCGGTAGTTACTCCAATTGAACCTTTTCTTTGTTCCATATTATATTTCGTTTTGAATTAAATTATCTATACCGAGATAGCTGAATCTCTTCTTTATAACAAATTACAAAAAAAATGCCATACTCAAAAGCATGACATTTTTTCAAAAACAATGTTAATATTTTAATTCGTGGCAGGTTCGCTATCAATTTTGCTGACAATCTTGTCATGTTCCTTGTCATAGTCTATCGTGATATGATCACCCGGCTGTAAAGAGTCATCAATGATAAGCTCGGCAAGCTCATCCTCAAGATATTTTTGGATGGCACGTTTCAATGGTCGTGCACCATACTGCTTGTCATATCCCTTTGACACGATAAAATTGCGAGCGGCATCACTAATAGTAAGTTTGTAGCCCAACTGGTTAAGGCGTTTATAGAATCCTGAAAGTTCAACATCGATGATGCGTGATATGGCAGCCTCATCAAGTGCATCAAACATTATAATGTCATCGATACGATTCAGGAATTCGGGCGCAAACGCCTTATTTAAAGCTTTTTGTAGAACGCCATGATTATATTCATTATCAGCAACAGGCGTTGTAAATCCAACCCCGGTACCAAAATCCTTCAATTGACGAGTACCTATGTTTGATGTCATAACAATCAGTGTGTTCTTAAAATCAATTTTACGGCCGAGACTATCGGTCAATCGACCTTCATCCATAACCTGAAGAAGAAGATTAAACACATCAGGATGAGCCTTTTCAATTTCATCAAGAAGAACAACTGAGTAGGGACGGCGTCTTACTTTTTCAGTCAATTGCCCCCCCTCTTCATAACCTACATATCCGGGAGGTGCACCAACAAGACGAGAAACCGTAAATTTTTCCATATATTCACTCATATCAATACGTATAAGTGTATCGGCTGAATCAAAAAGATACTCAGCCAGTTTCTTTGCTAAATGAGTTTTACCCACTCCGGTTGGACCAAGAAATAAGAATGTTCCAATAGGCTTATTGGGGTCTTTAAGTCCGGCCCTGTTACGCCTTATAGCCTTAACTATTTTATCTATAGCCTGATCCTGTCCTATAATTACTGACTTTAGATCAGGAGCCATTGCACGCAAACGCTTTCCTTCGGCCTGAGCAATTCGCTGAACCGGCACACCGGTCATCATAGCTACTACTTGCGCCACATTTTCAGCATCAACGGTAATTCTGTTATTGTTCAGTTCTGTTTCCCACCGATTTTTTGCCTCATCGAGATTATTCTTGATATTCTGAGCTTGATCCCTATAAGCTGCCGCACTTTCAAAATTCTGAGACCTGGCAGCTTTTAATTTTAACTCATTGGTTTTTTGAAGTTCCTTTTCAAGTTGTTCAATTGTATCAGGAACAACTATATTAGAAATATGAACACGAGAACCGGCCTCGTCTAAAGCATCAATAGCTTTATCGGGGAAATTACGATCACTCATATAACGTTCGGTCAGAGAGACACAAGCTACCAAAGCTTCATCAGTATAATTTACATTATGATGAGCTTCATATTTTTCTTTTATATTATTAAGAATTTGTAGTGTTTCATCGGCTGTAGTAGGTTCAACCATTACCTTTTGGAATCTACGTTCAAGAGCGCCGTCCTTTTCAATATTTTTACGATATTCATCAAGAGTAGTAGCACCGATACATTGAATTTCACCACGAGCCAATGCTGGCTTTAGCAAATTCGCAGCATCCATAGATCCTGACGGATTTCCTGCACCTACAATAGTATGTAGTTCATCTATAAAAAGAATGATATTTGGATTTTTTGACAACTCATTCAAAATGGCTTTAATACGCTCCTCAAATTGGCCTCTATATTTTGTGCCGGCGACAAGAGATGCCATGTCAAGAGATACCAATCTTTTATCAAAAAGTATACGGGAAACCTTTCGTTGCACTATCCTGAGAGCCAACCCTTCAACAATTGCACTTTTACCGACACCTGGTTCACCGATCAATACCGGATTATTCTTTTTCCGGCGACTAAGTATCTGGGCAAGTCGTTCAATCTCAACTTCACGACCAACTACCGGATCAAGTCGACCATCCTCTGCAGCACGTGTCATGTCATTGCCATACTTATCAAGAGTAGGGGTATCACCACTTATAGATTGAGTTCTATTTGATTGGGTGGATTGTGAAGAACGATTTGATGACTGGTCGTTATAGTCATCATCTTCATCGTCAAGATCACCATCGGGAGTAGTGTCAGCTCCCATTACAGGCCGATCAGATTGACGTGTTATCATCTGGTACATTCTTTCATAAGTAATTCCTTCTTGTCGAAACGGAATTATAAAGTCCATCGCTTGAACTTCAGAATTGTGAAATAGGGCAAGCAACAAATGGATCGGCTCGATCATGTCATTTTTAAGCATTCGCGCTTCAAGCACGCTTAATTTAATCAAACGATTTACCAATTCGCTTACAATTGGGTCCTGCGCTTCTCTTTGTGTAACTTCAAAGAGTTGATCATCAAGATTGTGACGGAGACTATCTATGGATGATGTTTTGGCAGAATTTTCCATGATTTTTGTTACTTGACCATTAGGATCTGAGGTCAAAGCCAACAAAACATGAGCCGGCATAATACAATCATTATTATGCCTGACTGCCTCTTTATGGCACAGCTCAAGCACTTCTTTTAATTGATCGGAATATTTAATGTTCATTCGTGTGTCCTAAAATAAAATCATTATCTAAAAAACTAACGATATTGAATAGCAATAATTGTGCCAATTAATACCATGGATTCCATACTTAATATAGAACAATACACAAATATTATTGTTTGCAATTAGTTTATCAAAATTTTGGACATATAGTCATTGAAAACCACATTACCGAACATAAGAAATTTCAACGTTGGTTAACGTCAAAAAAAATCGGATAAGAATATCTGGAAAATGACTATTTTTTTTTACCTTTGTAGGATGATTAGCACGTGTTGAGCGCGATAAATCGCTCATTGCGTTTTAACTATAATAACATAAACAATGATAGAAGACGATCGTATAATCAAGATCAATATTGAAAATGAGATGAAAACGGCCTATATCGACTACTCGATGTCGGTTATAGTGTCGCGTGCGTTGCCCGATGTTCGTGATGGCCTAAAGCCTGTTCATCGACGCGTTTTATTCGGAATGAATGAAATGGGTAACACTTCATCACATCCCCACAAAAAATCAGCAAACTGCGTAGGTGAAGTAATGGGTAAATACCATCCTCATGGAGACTCATCCATATACGGAACCGTAGTGCGCATGGCTCAACCATGGTCGTTACGCTACTGTCTTGTAGACGGTCACGGCAACTTCGGTTCAATAGATGGTGACGGTCCGGCAGCTATGCGTTATACTGAAGTACGTCTTGAGAAAATTGGCGAAGAGATGCTTAGTGACATCGATAGCGACACCGTAGATTTTCAGCCCAATTATGACAATTCACGACGAGAGCCGGTCGTATTACCGACTCGAATACCCAACTTATTGATTAATGGAGCTTCAGGTATAGCCGTAGGCATGGCTACCAACATGCCCCCCCACAACCTAACAGAATCAATCAACGCCTGTGTTGCTTTAATCGATAACCCGGAGCTCAGCATCCACGAGTTGATGAAAATTATTCCTGCACCTGATTTTCCTACAGGCGGTACGATTTATGGTTATGCAGGAGTTAAAGAAGCCTATGAGACAGGTCGTGGAAGCATCACTATAAGAGCAAAAGCAGAAATCGAACAACATAAGGATCATGAAGAAATAATAGTCTCAGAGATTCCTTATGGGGTAAACAAAGCCAAGCTCATTAAGAATATCGCAGATCTTGTAAACGATAAAAAACTCGATGGTATATCAGATTTGCGAGACTCAAGCGATTATCGCGGTATGCGTATAGTTATTAAACTTAAAACTGACGCTAACGCAAATGTAGTTCTTAATAAACTGTACAAATTGACCCAAATGCAAGCTTCATTTGCGGTCAATAACGTAGCATTGGTTCATGGCCGCCCAAAGACACTTAATCTAAAAGAGATTTTGCAGGCTTTTGTTGACCATCGTCACGAGGTTGTAACACGCCGAACTCAATTTGAGTTAAGAAAGGCCAAAGAGCGAGCACATATACTCGAAGGACTGATAATAGCATCTCAGAATATAGATGAAGTCATAGCTATAATCAAAAACTCACGTTCGACCGAAGAAGCTCGCGCCACATTGTCTGAACGATTCACTTTAACAGAGGTCCAGACTCAAGCGATTGTAGACATGCGTCTCAAACAGTTGACCGGACTCGAACAAGATAAGTTACAAACTGAATTTGACAACATACAAAAAGAGATTGCCCGCTTGGAAGAAATTCTAAGCAATGATGCCGTTTGCCGCCAATTAATAAAGGACGAATTGATAGAAATCAGAGACACCTATGGCGATGAGCGTGTCACTATAATAGATTATACTGCAGGCGACTTCAATGCTGAAGACTTTTATGCCGATGATGACATGATCATCACCATATCTCATCTTGGATATATCAAACGCACACCTCTATCAGAATTCCGCGCACAGAATCGCGGTGGGGTAGGATCGCGCGGAAGTCATACACGTGAAGAAGATTTTATTGAATATATCTATCCGGCTTCGATGCACTGTAATCTGCTGTTCTTCACATCCAAAGGCTTGGTATACAAAATGAAAGTATACGAACTTCCCGAAGGGGGTAAGAACACTAAAGGCCGCGCGATACAAAATCTTTTGAATATTGAATCAGATGATTCTGTTAATGCGGTAATCAGTTGCAAAGGACTTAATGACCCTGAGTTTACTTCAAGTCATAACCTAATATTCGCAACTCGCAATGGCATAATCAAAAAGACTTCACTTAAAGAATATGCCCGTGTCGATGCCCGTGGCAAGAAAGCGATCGTAATCAGAGAGGGGGATCGTGTAATCGGAGTAGATCTTACTGATGGAAATTCTGAAATTCTTATGGCCAATCGCAACGGTAGAGCAATAAGATTCCACGAATCAAAGGTTCGCGCTACCGGTCGTGTCTCTTCCGGAGTAAGAGGAATGACACTTGATGACGACAACGATGCCATTATCGGTTTAATTTGCATGACAGCAGACACCACCAACAACGTAATGGTAATTTCAGAAAAAGGCTATGGCAAGCGGTCTTTACTCGAAGATTACCGTATAACAAATCGAGGCGGAAAAGGTGTTAAAACAATAAATGTTACCGAAAAGGTTGGTCATTTGGTAGCATTTGACAGTGTTAATGACAATAACGATCTTGTCATTATCAATAAGTCGGGAATAACTCTCCGTTTCCATGTGAGCGATATACGCGTTATGGGACGAGCCACTCAAGGAGTAAGACTTATAAATCTTGACAAACGAGGCGATGAGATTGCATCGGTGTGCTGCGTTGACTCTGACCCCGAAGAAGAAGTTGAATCTTTGGAAGAGAATCCACAGGAACTACCATCGACCGATGAATTAATCGATGACATTAATGATGATGAACAGATTGATGACGAGACAATTGACGAGAACAATCAGGTCGATTAATTATAATAACAAGATATAAAGAATAAGAGTAATAACAAATAACAATCAAGATCATGAAAAAAAGTGCTCTGTTAAACCTTTGTGTTCTTACTACATTATCAGTAGCCGCCCAAAACAGTTTAGTTAAAGAGGTGGAACGCAATCTTAAGGCAAATGTTGGCAGTTACCCTGAACAGGTTAATAAACTACAGCCTGCATTTACCAACGAAGAAACAGTCAATAGTTCCCACACATACTATGTTGCGGGCAAATATGGCTTCGACTACCTGGACAATCAACAGGTAATGCAAGCCGCGGGCCAAAATGTAGATCTTAAGAAAATGGGACATTCTGTAATAGATGGATATGAATATCTATTGAAAGCTTTGGCTTGTGATACTGTGGTAGACTCCAAAGGAAAAGCAAAAACAAAGTATTCTAAGGAAATTGTCAAAATAATCAACAATCACTATAAAGATTTTAACACCGCCGCAGTATACCTATGGGAAGCTCAAGACTTTGATGGAGCATACAAAGCATGGGAGCTGTGCTTTGAAGCTCCAAACGAACCCATTTTAGGAACTAATGCGCCCCAAGCGATGCCCGACAGCATAATGAATGTTTACTCATTTAACCAAGGTCTCGCCGCATATAATCTCCAGGATTGGGATCGTACAATTCGTTCTTTTGAACGTTCGATAGCACTTGGCAATACATCAAAAAATGTATTTGACTATGCAATTGCTGCCGCTTATAATTATCCCGACAGCGTTCGCACACCCATTATGGCAAAATTTGCAAAGCTCGCTCAACCTTACTACGGAGCAGAAGACAAAGCTTACATGGGATACATTATCAACGACATGCTGAGCTCTGGCCAACTCAAAGAGGCTGAATCAACAGTAAAACAAGCATTGGCATCAGATCCCGACAATGCTCACCTCTACTATATCCTCGGTGTACTATATGAACACGAAAATAAAGAACCGGAAGCTATAGAACCTCTAAAAAAATGCATCGAGCTTGACCCGACTCATGCCAGTGGATATTTTCAACTTGGCTATCTCACTTTTAGAAAAGCCGAGGAATTAGATCAAGCAACAAATAACATGACGGGAGCTGAATACAATAAATATAAAGAAGAAGTATTGTTCCCAATATTAAAAGAAGCGGCAAAGTATCTTGAAAAGAGCTACGAATTGGATCCTGAGAACGAGACCGGAAGAGGTGCTTTAGCAAACTTACGCAATATCTATTACGCGCTGAATGATGCTGAGAACTTGGAGCGTATAGAAAAATTGCAAAAAGGATATTAATTTAACCTTGCAAAATTTTATGAAAACGGCATTGCTAAGAAAACAGCAATGTCGTTTTTTTGTACACCATACCATAAAAAGCAGCAATATATCGAATTATCCAATCAACTGATAAACAGAAAAGTAGAGTGCGATACCATAAATTTCCCAACAGTTAGTCAAAATTTCCTGGAAATTTCCTTAAATTTGCTTGAATTTTCAATTAATCGGCCATCACTATGAATAAAAAAAATTATTTGTATCTTAACTCTCGCGATGAGTTCTTTAGAGTAGATATCAGTAAGATCGTTTACTTTGAATCAGACGGCAATTACACGAATATCATACTGAGTAACAAGATAAAGGGTACAGTTTGTATGAATTTAGCACAAATGCAAGAACTGTTGAACACTTCACTTCGAGAGCATGCAAGATGCTTTGCACGTGTAGGTAAGCGCCATATTATTAATCTTAATTATGTATATTTGATTGCAATACTGCGGCAACGTCTAACCCTTAGTGATGGAGAGAACTTTGAGTATACAATATCCATTTCAAAGGAAGCATTAAAGAAACTTCGTGACGCCTTGGTAACAGCTATTACGGCAAAAGCCGAATCTAATTAATTTTCTGAACCAAACAGAACTACATAATATACAATGCAACATCTAAAAGGTAAAAGCATATTAATAGGTAAAGATCCACTTCATGGAAAACTTACTGTGGCAATAGTCGGCTCAAATCTAAAAACCGCTATAGGACCAGAAAACAGTGTTCCCCCGACGGTGAGCCGTTGCATACCCGAGCAAAATATCGGACATGCAAGATTGTCGATAGATAATAGCGGAAATATTATGTTAACAAATTTGAAGCCCCAGAATGTAACATATGTAAACGGTTCGGCAGTATTATCCAAACAAATAGATAAAGACACAATTATAGAACTTGGAGCAAAACATTTTCAAGTGTCTTTAACTGCAATACTATCCAATGCGCGTATGCTTGTTTTGTCATCTGATGCTAAAGCTGCAAGCGACATTCCACCTGTTCCTCCTACGCCACAGAGCAATACTTTTCATATTGCCTATCTCGAGGATATCTGGAACCAATACGAAGCAGAAATTGAACGTATACAAAATAAACAGAAAAGGAACAATACTATTCGTGCTTTACAAGGCGTCCTTAGCATGAGTGGTATTGTAATTGGCGTTATAACAGCTGCATGTGGTTTTGCCCCTATAGGAATAATACTTAGTTCAGTAGCCTTGATTATAGGTATCATATCCTTTATTTTTACAAAGAATGACACATCGGCCGAAGACCGCAAACAAGCTCTTGACACACTTGAAGATAACTACTTATGCCCAAATCCCAACTGTCGCAAGTCTCTACCTACCAAACGCTACAAATGGATTAAACTCAACTATACAACATGTTCGTATTGCAAAGCTAAATTTATACCATAGTAATAAGCTTAAGAGTGTGTTTGAAATTAACTCGTATTAAGATTGAGAGTCAATTTTGAGATATTTTTTTAACGTAAAGAGGGAGTGTAGCGAGCTACACGACCGATGCACGTTAGAAAAATAGCCAAAATTGGCCTCAAGATTAATGCGAAACATATTCATATAATCATTCGTCCTTTAATATAACTATTTTCTGTGTGTTAAATTCAGACACACTCTAAGAATTTGATTAATCAAGCACCGTTCCATTTGGATCCTTGTTCATACTGAAAGTCAGGATAAGAGAATCAGGAAGCTCGATTCGTGATTTGTCGGTTAGAACTATTTGATCGCCAAAGACCAAAGGTTGTCCATTCACTTTAACTAAATTACATTTAGGCTTATTTAAACGAACAATGAATTTTGTATAAGGCATCGAACAATCCATATCCACTACTATGTGTTCACGACTGACACGACGTTTATCGGCCATATCAATCTGGAAGTTAGCCTTTGAATCAATTGATTTGCGGCCAATGATATTAGCTCCTGGCTGCAGCTCGAACTTTTGCCCCGTTAAATTTACGGTCAAACTTCCCAATGAAGGTGAAAAGCCAACAGTGCCCGATTGATACTGAGTACCTTCCATATCATGAACTAAGGGAGGAGCGATGTTATGTAAAGGGGTAAGCAATTGAAAGTTCTTAAATTCAGAGCGCTGCTTACAAACCGGACAAGGAATTACCTTTTCAGTCAAATTAGGATGATATTTAACACCAAGAACGGCATTACACCATGGGCATTTAATTTTTATAGATTCGTTCATAACTTATTACCATTTTATTACTGGCATATTATCATTAAATTTACCCCACATTACAGGATGTTGCCTGTTTTGGGAATTTTGAATTACTCCTGAGTGAACGAAGTTGTATAATTCACGGGCCGTAATAGTACGATCCCTGTTCACATCAGCTCTACCTTTCAAACCATTCAAAAGATAGGCTGTGAAAGTTCCATTGCCAAATTGCCTGTTTTCAGTAGAGATTTCATTATCACGCGATGACAAAAACAACATTACATTAGCATTCTTAGCCTGATTAATAGATTGTTGATTTGATTGTCGACGTGTGCCTCTCATTCCACCAGAATGACAAGAGTCGATAAACATCATCTTATTTTTACATCGGCTTTTTGATAACGCTTTTCTTAATTCGGAATAATCAAGACAACCATCATAAGCACAAAAACCGCCGGGATATCCATGACCACTAAAATAAAACACAACAATGTCATTGGGCTGAGCTTTCCCGAGGACTTGAGTAACGGCTGTCTTTATACGATTTTTCGTAGCTTTGGAATCGGAGAGAAGTACCGACTCACATTGTGTATTCTTGCCATATAATTTAGCAACTGCCGATGCATCCTTGATTGAGAGTGTCAGGTTTCCACATCCACCTGGGAAATGACTATAGTCATTCACGCCAACAGAAACAAGGAATACTTTTGCATTAGTAATCAATGATAAACTAAAGAATATCACTAATACGACCAATGTCACGTACTTTCTTAGATTGACCCCCATATGAAAATTCTAATTAAGGATAAATAATCATACATCAGCACTCTAATTTATATATTACAACTCAGTACAATTAAACAAAGTCAATATTATCGTTTGAATAATCAGGTCCCATATCAGCAAATTGATCATCACCAGAAATAGCAGGCGCATCGTCAGATGCAAGTAAATGTATATTATCAACATTTAAACCAGAATCCTCGATATTAACAACTGTATCTTGATCGTCAATAGATCCATTATTATTAGAATCAATAACCATGTAATCAAACTCCATATCGCCATTTATATCAATCACAGCCACCGGAGTGTCATCTATTGCTATAGCTCCTACATTCATTCCCGATTCATCATCGTGAAAAACACCGAGAAATTCGACTTCAGGATCATCACTAACTTGAGTTTCGGTAACAGCCGAATTTGCCGATGACGCTAATTGATCTGAATCTGGTATTGTCATAGTAGAGTGGGGGATATCAGTACCAATTGCTGAATTGCCAAACGCAACTTGTTGGTCATGACTCATTGAATTCCATTCATCGGCTGTAAATGTATTATAACTTTGTCCATGCCAATGAAAAACGCCACCAGCACCCACTTCGCCCCGGGCTGCACTAAAAGCCTGTGCAAACGTCATATCATCAGTAACCGATGATGCATAAGGCACTGCACCAACTGTTTGTTCGACTATTACGACATCTTCAGCATCTGTGATTTGTTCTTCCTCAATAACTTCATCGGCTGGTGTTGAACCCCTCATACCCATTAGAACCGCTCCCGCTCCGGCTCCAACAACTGCGCCTACACCGGCTCCTGCAGCATTTGCTATTCCACTATTATCATTATGTTTACTCTTTGCCTGAGTTTGATTGACTGTCGCTTGTTTTTTATCCATTCTCAAAAATATTTACGTAATTATGTTTTATTTGATGCAAAGGTAAATTAACAAAGAGCAAGTTGCAAGAAAAACGGGATTTCTTGTATGAAATCCCGCTCTTTGTACATAAAATAAATTCCCGTAAGTTTAGGTGTATATAATCATGGTCGTTATCTTGATTTATTGTAAACAAACAAAAAAGTCAAGATGACTTCACACTCTTATAGATGACTTTGTTCAAGTATGGTTTTACTTTTTATATCAACACCAAAATGTTTGGCAAAGGATAGAATTGCCCGTGCCAAACGAGGCTTTAATTCATTAGGACAGTACCTGAAATAAGCTTCGGCAGCTTTTACATGAGCTGCATCGGGCATAGGGTACTCCCTACATTCAGGCAAACCAAAAACAGAACTCGGCAATTCTTTTCGATCTTCATAAGATAATTTATTGTTATCCATATCTATTAAATTAAATTTTATAGGTTATATTATAATTAAAAAACCAATTATTTCGAAATTTTGTTTATCTATTTTTGCATATTAAATTTTAATGTGATATTTTTGCAGAAAATTAGGACACTGATGACAAACTTTACTACACATAATATTCTCTCATTTGTGTCTCGTGATACTTTGACAGTATTGCGACGACGATAATAGTCGTGTCCTCCCCTCCCGAAAAAGTTCCCCAAATATATCTGAATTATACCTATAAACATATCACGCTCCATCAACGTGTTTGTTACATAACAATTTTGGGGATTATTACTTTAGTTATTCCAATAATTATACATATTTTTATAATCTACTACAAAAATGGATTGTTTAGTAAGAGAAGCTACTGTTGATGACATTAAACACGCAAGTCACATTTGCGATCTTATTTACGAATCAGCCCTACAAAGAGGTACCGGTATTGCACGACGCTCACCCGAGTATATCGCTGATAAAATGAAGCGTGGTAAAGCAATAGTTGCAATTGACGGTGAACGATTGATCGGTTTCAGCTATATAGAAAGCTGGGGACATGGTGATTTTGTAGCTACGAGCGGCCTAATTGTCGATCCTGAATATAGACACCAAGGACTTGCCGAAAAAATCAAACGTAATACCTTTGCTCTCGCACGACGAAAATTTCCCGAAGCCAAACTCTTCAGCATAACTACTTCGCTTCCTGTTATGAAACTTAACACTCGATTAGGGTATGTTCCCGTTACATTTTCAGAACTAACCGATGATAAAGAATTCTGGGAAGGTTGTAAAGGATGTATAAACTACGATATTTTGCAACGCAACAACAATGTGCGTTGTATATGCACCGGAATGCTTTTCGACCCCAAAGAACATTGTGAAACCAATAATACACTATAATATTATGAGTACTACTAAAAAAGTTGTTTTAGCTTACAGCGGAGGTCTTGACACCTCGTTTGCAGTTAAGTATTTAACCGAGGATTTGGGTTATGAAGTTCACACTGCACTTGCCAATACAGGTGGCTTTTCCAAAGCTGAATGCAAGTCCATTGGTGATCGAGCAATCCAGCTAGGAGCCGCTTCACATGTGACACTGGACATCGAGCATGAATATTACGAAAATTGTATTAAATATATGGTATTCGGTGATATACTCCGTAATGGAACATATCCCATTTCAGTAAGCAGCGAGCGTACATTTCAAGCTATAGCCATAATAGAATATGCTAAGAAGATTGGAGCAGATGCAGTAGCTCACGGGTCGACAGGAGCCGGCAATGATCAAGTACGTTTTGACTTAACATTTGCAATTCTTGCTCCAGAAATTGAAATCATCACTCCTACACGTGACATGACACTTACCCGAGAGTATGAAATAGAATACCTCAAGAAGCATGGTTATGAAGGAGACTTCAAACGTATGGAATACTCTATTAACAAAGGACTTTGGGGTACATCCATAGGAGGCAAGGAAACTCTGAAATCAGAACAGACACTCCCTGAATACGCTTATCCATCACAAATTACCGAACATGGATCAGAATCACTTAAAATAGGTTTTGAAAAGGGAGAGATCTCCAGTGTCAACGGGAAAGTATTTGATAATAAAGTAGAGGCTATTCGTGAAATTGAAGCAATAGGATCACGTTATGGCGTAGGTCGTGACATGCACATTGGAGATACTATAATCGGAATCAAAGGTAGAGTAGGTTTTGAAGCGGCTGCCGCAATGCTAATTATTGGAGCACATAAGATGCTCGAAAAGCATACCTTAACAAAATGGCAACTGTATTGGAAAGAGCAGGTTGCCAACTGGTATGGCATGTTCCTACATGAAGCACAGTATCTGGAGCCGGTAATGCGCGATATAGAAGCTATGCTTGACAGCTCTCAACAACTTGTCACAGGAGAAGTGGAACTTACACTTCGTCCATATTGCTATCAATGTGTAGGTGTATCATCGCCCTACGACTTAATGAAGACCGACTTTGGTGAATATGGCGAAGTAAACAAAGCCTGGACAGCAGATGATGTTAAGGGATTTACAAAAATCATGGGCAACCAGATGAAGATTGCCTATATGAAACGCAATAAAAAATGATACGCGTTGGTATAATAGGAGGTGCTGGCTATACAGCAGGCGAATTAATTCGCCTGCTTGTCAACCACCCCTCAGTCGAAATCATATGGGTTCATAGCAACAGTAATGCAGGACAACCGGTCACATCAGTACACTCCGGACTTATCGGAGATACAGATATGATGTTTAGCGACAATTTTGATTTAAAAAATATTGATCTATTATTTCTTTGCTCTGGGCACGGCGCAAGCACTAAGTTCTTAAGTGAAAACGATATACCCGAGAAGCTATGCATAATTGATTTATCTCAAGACTTTAGAGATGAATCCAACGGTTTTGTATACGGTTTACCCGAAATAAATATTGATCGAATTAAGAATACTCGTTTGGTAGCAAATCCTGGATGTTTTGCAACTGCAATACAATTGGCTATCGTGCCATCGGTTAAAGCAGGTTGCATTAATGGTGAAATTCATGTTACAGCTGTTACCGGATCTACCGGTGCTGGAGTTAAACCCACAGCCAAAACCCATTTTAGCTGGCGCTCCGATAATTTGTCCACTTATAAAGAATTTGAACATCAACACTTACTGGAAATAGGACGTACTATCAAATCTTTATCTCACGATACATCAAAAGACACTCACGTGAATTTCGTTCCCGTAAGGGGAGACTTTGCCCGCGGTATCTTTGCTTCAGTTTATTTCAATACCGACAAAACGGTTGATGAGATCAATCAGATTTACACCGATTTTTACAATGATGCAGTTTTCACACATGTGGTTGATGGGGAACTCGATTTAAAACAGGTTGTTAATACCAACAAAGCACTTATTAGCGTAACCAAACATGGGAATAAGGTTCATGTGATAAGCGTCATTGATAATCTGCTGAAAGGAGCTTCAGGGCAAGCTGTACAGAACATGAATATTATTTTTGGATTAGACCAGAAAGAAGGTCTTAAACTTAAAGCCTCAGGATTTTAAAACATGGATTGCTTTGACGTATACAGTTTATATGAAATCGAACCCATAAAAGGAAATGGTTCGTGGGTTTTTGATGCAGATGGCAACAAATACCTTGATTTATATGGAGGGCATGCGGTTATTTCAATAGGACACGCACACCCACACTATATCAAGGCTATCACTGAACAAGTTAATAAATTAGGATTCTATTCCAACTCTGTACAAAATTCGCTTCAAGCCAAACTTGCAAAAAAACTTGGAGATATATCAGGGTATGAAGACTATAGCCTTTTTATGTGCAACTCAGGAGCCGAGGCCAACGAAAATGCAGTCAAACTTGCTTCATTCGCTACCGGTAGGGAACGCGTACTGGCTTTTTCCAAAGCTTTTCATGGACGTACATCTGGTGCCGTTGCACTAACCGACAATCCTCGAATTGTATCTCCATTCAACCAAACCGACAAGGTAACTTTCGTACCTCTCAATGATTTGGATGCAGTGGAAAAAGAACTTAAAACCGAAACCTATGCCGCTGTAATCATAGAAGGTATTCAAGGGGTTGCAGGTATATATATTCCGGATGACACATTCTTGATTCAACTGAGAGAATTAACAAAAAAATATGGTACAAAACTGATCTTGGATGAAGTTCAATCGGGATATGGCCGTACAGGAAGATTTTTTGCCCATCAACACGCTGGAATTCAACCCGACATAATTTCAATGGCTAAGGGTATGGGTAACGGCTTTCCTGTGGGTGGTATACTCATCTCACCCGATATAAAACCTATAAAAGGGATGCTTGGTACTACCTTCGGAGGGAATCATTTGGCATGTGCCGCTTCACTCGCCGTTCTTGAAGTTATGGAATCAGAAAACCTTATAGCAAATGCCGCCAAAGTAG
The DNA here is from genome assembly GCA_947566655.1 of uncultured Muribaculaceae bacterium. Lineage (GTDB taxonomy): Bacteria > Bacteroidota > Bacteroidia > Bacteroidales > Muribaculaceae > JAAVFS01. The sequence continues at coordinate 15,994 of CANOKG010000007.1, forward strand.
GCGAATATGCTATCAATAGATTAAAAAGAATTGATTCTATGGCAAAAGATATTCGAGGCCGTGGTTTAATGATCGGAATTGAAATTGAAGGTGATGCATCATCTGTTAGACGGAATCTACTCTTTGACAAACATATTTTTACCGGAGGTGCAGGTGCTACAACTATAAGACTACTGCCGGCGCTTAGTGTTAAACAAGAACATATTGACCAATTTATTGAAGCCTTCAAATGAAAAAGTTCACAAGCGTAAAAGATATCGGCGACCTTAAAAAAGCTGTAAATGAAGCACTGGAGGTAAAAGCCAATCGTTTTGGGTACAAACATCTGGGATCCAATCGCACTCTCTTGATGGTATTCTTTAATTCAAGTCTCAGAACGAGACTATCTACTCAAAAAGCCGCAATGAATCTCGGTATGAATGTGATTGTGCTTGATGTAAATCAAGGTGCATGGAAACTGGAAACTGAACGCGGTGTAATTATGGATGGAGACAAAGCGGAACACATGCTTGAAGCGATACCGGTAATGGGATCATACTGTGATGTCATAGGTGTAAGATCCTTTGCTCGTTTTGAAAACAAGAATGCCGACTACAACGAAGAGATTCTTAATCAATTCATAAACTACTCCCAACGACCTGTTTTTTCAATGGAAGCTGCGACAGGTCACCCTCTACAAAGTTTCGCTGATCTTATTACAATAGAAGAGTATAAGGAAACAACCAAGCCCAAAGTTGTTTTAACATGGGCACCACACCCTCGGGCACTTCCACAGGCTGTACCAAATTCATTTGCAGAATGGATGAATGCAACCGATTACGAATTTATAATCACACATCCCGAAGGCTATGAGCTGGATAGTAAATTTACAAATGGAGCTACTATAGAGTATGACCAGAATAAAGCTCTTGAAGGAGCCGACTTTGTCTATGCCAAAAACTGGGCAGCATACACCGACCCAAATTATGGGAAAATACTGTCGACCGACCGATCTTGGACTATCAACAGTGACAAGATGAAATTGACCAATAATGGTCGTTTCATGCATTGTCTGCCGGTAAGACGTAATATGATAGTAACTGATGATGTTATCGAGTCTGATCGAAGCATCGTAATTCCAGAAGCCGCCAATCGCGAAATATCAGCACAAGTTGTTTTAAAACGCATGTTAGAGTCGCTATAAGATGATTACTGTAGTAAAAATAGGTGGTAATGTCATTGACAATCCCAACCAACTTAGTCAATTTTTAAATGACTTTGCAGCTATTACGGGGCCCAAAATTCTCGTGCATGGAGGAGGCAAGCTTGCTTCTCGCATGGCCAAAGATCTCAATATCGAAACACAAATGATTAATGGCCGACGTGTTACAAGTCCGGAAATGCTTGACATAGCGGTAATGGTCTATGCCGGATTGATCAATAAACATATTGTAGCTGGTTTAGCGTCAATGAATGTTGACGCCATAGGCCTATGTGGGGCCGACATCCATAGCATAACGTCAATTAAGCGGTCACCCGAACCTATTGATTATGGTGAAGTAGGGGATATCATCAACGTTAATAGCTCTGCCATTAAAAAATTACTCGACTGTAATTTTACCCCCGTAATTTGCGCTATTACATCAACATCTGAAGGTAAATTACTAAACACAAATGCCGACACTGTAGCGACCAGGGTAGCAATGGCTATGAGCAGCGAAGCAGAAACAGAACTTGTCTTTTGCTTTGAGAAAAATGGTGTTTTAGCCAATGTTGACGATGATAATTCAGTTATAGAATTGATTACGCCTCACACAGTGGATAAACTTATAGCCGATAAAATTATAGTTGACGGGATGGTACCTAAAGTAACCAATGCTATTGATGCCATATGCAACAGTCATCTAAACTCCATCACAATAAAATCATCGGCTCGACTCAGAGACAATTCAGGCACTCACATTTGTAAAGACAATACTTGATTCATTTTATCAATGAAGATCCCACGGTATATAAAACTTCTTCAAGATCTCATTGCGACCGAATCTTTTTCACGAGTTGAAAATGAAACGACCGCAATTCTTGTTCGTTATCTAAAAGACAACGGAGTTTCACCGATTCGTTTAAATAACAACATTGTTGTGTGGGGTTCCAAGTACACCCCAACTAAACCGACGTTGATGTTAAATTCACATCATGACACGGTAAAACCTGCAGCAGGATACACTCGAGATCCATTCTCGCCCGACATTGAACATGGCAAGCTATATGGGTTAGGGAGCAATGACGCAGGAGGATCACTGGTATCACTGATAGAAACCTTTTTAGTTCTAAATAACAAAGAATTACCGATAAATTTAATGTTAGCAATAAGCGCTGAGGAAGAGGTTTCGGGAGTAAACGGCATGAGACTCTTGACAAACGAACTCGATCGTAAGATAGATATGGCAATCGTGGGAGAACCAACACTCATGAAATGCGCAGTAGGAGAACATGGATTATTGGTTCTTGACTGCGTCTCAGTGGGAAAAAGTGGACATGCAGCACATCGTGAAGGCATTAATGCCCTATACATAGCAATTGATGATATCAATAAATTAAGGACAATGACATTCCCTATTGTTTCAAAACTTATGGGACCAATCAACATTAACGTAACTGGAATACAAGCCGGGACACAACATAATGTCATACCTGACCTTTGTTCTTTTATGGTTGACGTTCGAACAACCGATGCATACACGAACGAAGATACCATAAAACACATCCAACAACAGCTATCATCAAACATTAAAGCTCGATCCACACACATTAGGGCGTGGGCTACTCCCGAAGATCATCCTCTATTAAGAACGATCAATGATCTGGGGATTGAAACATTTCTTTCACCTACGACATCAGATCGCGCGCTAATGCCGTGGCCGGGTATAAAAATTGGCCCCGGTGATTCAGCTCGATCTCATTCGGCCAACGAATACATTTATATAGACGAGATAACCAACGGAATTAAGACTTACACTAAAATTATAAACAGTATCAAAATATGAGTAATAAACTCTGGGATAAAGGATTTACACCCGATGAAAAAATAGAGCTTTTTACAGTAGGACAAGATCGGGAACTTGACTTGAAACTTGCCGCACATGATGTAAAAGGATCGATAGCACATGTAACGATGCTCGAATCAATTGGACTCATTGAACCTGATGAGTTACCAATACTGCGTGATGCTCTGACCCAAATTTTACTCGAGATAGAACAGGGCAAATTTACAATCGAGCCAGGGGTTGAAGATGTACACTCTCAAGTAGAGCTTCTGCTAACCCGAAGACTTGGTGATATAGGTAAAAAAATTCACTCCGGCCGATCTCGAAACGATCAAGTATTAGTTGATTTAAAATTATACATGAGAGATGAACTTATTGATATTATTAATCATGTTAAAGTTTTATTTGATCGTCTGTTATCGCTCAGTAATAAATACTGCGACATTTTAATGCCAGGCTATACCCATTTGCAAGTTGCCATGCCATCTTCGTTTGGACTTTGGTTTGGTGCCTATGCTGAATCTTTAATCGATGATCTACGCCTTCTGAAGGCTGCATACGATATAGTAAATCAAAATCCACTTGGATCGGGAGCTGGCTACGGTTCTTCATTTCCGCTTGACCGGGAAATGACAACTCGACTTCTCGAATTCGGAGATCTTCATTATAATGTTGTTGCGGCACAAATGAGTCGCGGTAAAAGCGAACGTGCAGTAGCAAACGCACTTGCCGGAATTGCATCTACCTTAGGTCGTTTTGCAATGGACGTGTGCCTCTACATGAGTCCCAATTATGGCTTTATCAAATTCCCCGATGAGTATACAACAGGATCAAGCATAATGCCTCACAAAAAGAATCCCGATGTATTTGAAATAATGAGAGGTAAATGTAATATACTACAGTCGGTACCTAACGAGCTTGCACTTCTCACAGCCAATTTACCCATGGGATACCATCGTGACAATCAGCTTCTTAAAGACGTTATATTTCCAGCTTTTGACTCGTTGAAAGAGTGTCTTGATATGTGTGACATGATGCTCGGACACATTATCATTAACACCGACATTATTAATGATCCTAAATATGACTACCTATTTACAGTAGAAGAGGTAAATCGACTTGTCCTTAACGGAGTGCCGTTTAGAGAAGCCTACAAGAAAGTAGGAGAACAGGTACAAAACGGATCATTCAAAACTAACAGATCAATAAACCATACTCACACAGGAAGTATAGGGAATCTTGCTAACGATCAAATACGCAACAAGATGGACACGATAATTGCTGGTTTCAAAAAGTATATGTAAAAAAATATATTACCAAAAAGCTTGTTTTTTGATAATTTTTGCAGATATTTGCAGTAAATTATTAAATATAGAGTAATGGAAGTTATAGTACCATCAAATTATCGTAACAAACTGCTACCTGAAACAACTGAGATTGCCATCAAGTTGATCAAAGATTATTTTCAAGATAGCCTATCAAAAGCGCTTAACCTAAGACGCGTTACTGCGCCACTATTCGTAACCGCAGCTTCGGGATTGAACGACAATCTCAACGGTATCGAACGCCCTGTCTCGTTTAGGTCTCCGGCATTGAGCAATGAGGAGATACAAATTGTACACTCATTAGCTAAATGGAAAAGACTTAAACTTGGAGACTATGAAATTGCACCCGGTTATGGTCTATACACTGACATGAATGCAATAAGAGCCGATGAAGAATTGGATAACCTTCATTCTCTATATGTAGATCAATGGGATTGGGAACAAGTGATTTTACCTTCACAACGCACGACCCGGTACCTTCACGAAGTTGTAGATAAAATTTATAGAGCAATAAGGGAAACTGAGCTCATGATCACCGGTAAATTCCCTAACATGAAAGCATTTCTTCCTGAGAAGATAACTTATGTACATGCACAGGATCTTTTAGACCGTTATCCCAATCTGACAGCCAAACAACGAGAAATTGAAATATGCCGTGAACATGGCGCTGTATTTATCCAAGGTATCGGAGCTAAATTATCAGATGGCAAGAAACATGACGGTCGCGCCCCCGACTATGACGATTGGTCAACAACCGACGAGAATGGAAAGATCGGTCTTAACGGAGACCTTATGGTTTGGAATCCGGTGCTCGAGACGGCGTTTGAAATATCTTCAATGGGTATAAGAGTTGATCCACAGGCCCTGAATTTACAATTAGACATTGAAGATTGCTCAGAAAGGAAACAGCTTCCATTTCACAGTCGATTACTCGAAGGTAGACTTCCAGCTTCAATAGGAGGCGGAATAGGGCAGAGCCGGCTCTGCATGCTATTGCTGCAAAAAGCCCATATAGGTGAAGTTCAATCAAGCCTTTGGCCCGAAGATCAAGTAAAAACTTGTGCGACAGCCGGTATAAATTTACTTTAAGAGAACTATCATAAACACGATTAGCGAGTTGTCACAACTCGCTAATCATTGTTTATGCCGGCATTCAAAAGTGTTTCAAAGCAAAAATATTAATCAATTATTTAATTTTACCATTCTGCATATATCAGAGTGTGCATCATAATATAAGATGAATATTTTTATATCACTGATGGTTGCCACTCTTATATACTTGGACAACTTCTATACACGATTCTCCGTCGGGACACACATCATAATCGTTAAGTCCCGAAATATGGTAAGTTACGTCGGCTCCTTTCAGCACCATTTTACCAACGTTCACCTCGGCCGAAGCATTGATTGAAACCTCATTTCGTTTAGCATAATTGGTTACTGCGATATTATCTATTATTGTATCTTCAAGATCTAATTGACCGATACCATTTATTTCTAACTGTTCAAATTTAGCTCCGCGACATTCAACGGTAGAATTTGGATTTCCATCAATTACCATATGATCAGTAGACATATCATCAACTACCAATCTATTGTTAAAATATAAATTTTTTAAGTCTATCATATCCAAATTAGCAGACATCGGTAAGACAATCGTGACGTAAGCTGATTGGTCAGATCTAATATAGCTGAAGTCGCCACATAGAATCTTCAGATCGAGTGTATCACTATTCATACAGACATCAATCTTAGCCTCCAGTGTGCCTGGCAGCATTATACTGGGTGACACAACCGTTGAGTCGATGCTTACATAGATTGGCAAACCGTTGGATATATATATTTTTTCATAGTCACCATTTATTGATGTTGTAACGAAATCCAGTGATACCGCTTTAAAATCGGGCAATTGAAAACTATCTAATTCCTCCGTTATATCAAGACGTTGGCCGTTATAACCATGAAGCTGTTCGCCGAAACATCTCACCATACCAAAGACAGATGCAATTAAAATGACACCCGATACAATCAGTATTCCCATTATATATGTTGATTTTTTCATTATTTTTAATGTTAGAGGTTATTGTTTATTGCAATAATCGGTATAAAATTCAGTCAATTGTTCAGGAGAGATATCGAGAAGTCTCATACGATGAAATAGCTCCGGTAACTCTTCATTCAGGAACAGATTCAATCGCTCTTGCTTAATTAATTGAGCGCCACCTTGGCTTACAAAATAACCTATTCCTCGTTTATTATAAATGATACCAAGTTGTTGCATGTAATCATAAGTTCTCATTACTGTATTCGCGTTAACTTCTACCAATGCTGCAAATTCTCTTACCGATGGTAATCTACTATCATCTATATATTCACCTCCCACTATGCTGTCACAAAGTCGGTCGGCCAACTGCAAATATATAGGCTTTGTATTATCTTTAAAATCCATGTTCTATAAAAGTTTTTGCACTATTTCAGTTTCTTTTAATCGCATGTAGGCTATGCCGTAATTAATCGTACAAAAAACGACAGCAATACACCATACTAATGTGACTGGTGATAAATCCAACTCGTTCAAAAAACTTAAATTGTAATACCGATTACCTATGATAATATGGTATAAGATAATAAGAGCGAGTGAGTAGAACGCTTGAAGCAACGACATCGCAGCAAAAGTTTTAATAAATGAATTTTTAGGCCAAAGTACAGAACCCAACCAGTAAAAAGACATAGAAATAAAATAAATTGCCATGGCCGAGGAGGTTTCATCACAATATAATGATGAATAATCAAGTAACTATAATTCATAATTGCCGGATGTCACAAATAATAATAGCGAAACAATCATAATCCTAAGAAAATCTGCTATAATAACTGCTATAAAAAATGCTACAATAAAAAATGGAACAGTTATTATGAAACGGGCAAAATACTTTTCAGATGCCAGAGCCGGTAGCATAAGAGACGATGTACGCCCCAGTTTAGTCTTTAGATCAGAGAATGAAATTGAACTAAAAATAGAACCAGTAAGTACAAATATTACATATATTGTCATTCGAGCTGCTGAAAAATCAGATTCATAATATTGAGCATTGATATTGGCATTAACAAATACAAAAGCTATCGTCAATATACCAACAAGCATCAACATAAGCATTAAGAATGATCGCGGTTGATCCAACACTATCTTTTTGGTTATCAACATACACCTCGAAAGGCTGAATTTATCCATATTATTCATTTTTACTCAGTATATTATTTAGTTTTACACCATCTTCTAACGCAAATTGAAAAAGTAGTTCTAAATCGAGACGAGTATCCATAGAACCATCATTTTCCAATATTACCTGATTTCCTTCCAATGTAGCCTGTGAAAATAAGATCCCGTCGACAGCTTGATTATCTCTGAGAGAGAGAAACGCCAAATGTGATGTTATATCATTTATCGATGACGAACATATCAATTTATTTTCGTTCAGCATAACAATGTGATCAAGAAGATTATCGATATCTCTTACCTGATGAGTTGAAATTATTACAATTCTATCATCATTCATATTTGAAGCGATAAATCGTCTGAAAGCACTCTTTCCTGGGATATCGAGACCATTTGTCGGTTCGTCCATGAGCAAAACTTTTGTATTACAAGCCAACGCAAAAGCCATAAATACCTTTTTCTTTTGTCCCATTGACAATTTTCCTAAGTTAGGATCATCATCCATGCCAAATGTCGCGAGATGTCTCTTCATATCATCATTGGAAAAATGCGGATAATATGGGGCATTAAGTTTTACATAGTTACTCAATGTGATGGGAGGCAACTCAAATTCCTCAGGGACTATAAATATTTCACTTAAAATAGAAGGCAAGCGCCTACGTGTAATAACCCCATCCATCTTAATTGATCCCGATGTTGGTGTCAACAAACCAGAAATCAAATAGAGTAGGGTAGACTTACCGGCTCCGTTTGGTCCTAATAGTCCATAAACCAAGCCCGGCTCAAACGTAAGATTGAGCCCTCTGATAATAGGCTCCTTCTTACGATAATAATTAAACGATAAATTTTCAATCTGTATCATTGCTTAGTGTATTAGTTGCGTAGTACACTGCAAAGGTAAGACAATATCGATTTAAAAACCAAATAATTTTGAATTTTTTTTAGAAAAAAAATAACGATGTTAATGCTTGCTATTAACATCGTACTGTAGTTCAATCGATTAAGTATATAGTCAATAAAGCATCATCTTGAAAGTATCTCTACATGGTGAGAATAATTTATTGACTATAGATTTAAATCAACTGGGAAATCCAGTTTGTTTAATATACAAAGTGCCCTAATTGGGGTAATATTAATCCATTATTAGGATCTCCACTACTATCGGCAATTAAAAACCACACCAATAGTAAAAGAATCAGTATTACTGCACCAATCGCAGGCCAATTAAATTTGTTCTTTTTATTCTTCTTCTGTTCTCTCATAATCTTGATAGTTTAAACGATATACAAAATATAACAATGGTAAGATCATATTACCTAAACCTTACTTATATTATTATAACACTTAGTACACAACTATGTTCTATTATATCTTATAAAATCAAATCAAAATAAACCCAAATATAATTGGTTGAATATCAAATAATACAGCTCATAACTGCAAAATATTCATACTTAGTTTCTAAATAAACGTGCAAAAAATTCGCATGATTATTAAAAAATATTCAAAAATATTTGGCAGTTCAATAAATTCTACCTAATTTTGTAGTGTGATTAAGACGAAAAGATTAAAAACTATAAAGGTAATTAAGATATTTAGTTGTTACACTTTTTAAGTGAGGATTATAATTGGGTATTAATTTTAGACAAAGGGCCATTGAAATTCCGGGTGACCGGCATTCAATGGTCCGCTTTTTATGTTAAAGCACCTCATATATTTTAAGTCAGGATAAACGATTGAATTTATAGGCAATCATAAATTAGCATACTCACTACCAGGTAATCAAAACAAAAAAAAGAGCAAGAACATCGTTGTACCTTTCAATGCTCTTGCCTTTATAGATTATTCAATAGTATCTGTAAAACCCGATATGATCTTACTTCTTCATTTTTCTTTTTAATTCCTTATTGATTACCGGAACAATAATAGACTCCATTACCTCATATCCAACCGGAGTAGGGTGAACACCATCCTCCGAATAAGCCGGATTCAAAGCATAATCATCCATAACCATTGGGGTATAGTAATCTACATACGTAAAACCATTCTTGTCGGCAAATTTTTTGATTCTCTCATTAAGAGCCTTAATTTTTTCAGGAGCATCGGTGATTTTAGGATTCCACCCATAAGATTTCACAGGGAGCACAGATGTAAGAATCACTTTAATTCCATTTGCACGTGCAATCTCTGCCATTGAAACTATATTACCGAATGTAAAATCGGCATCATAAGTACCAGTGTTTTCGGCTATATCATTTGTACCTCCATTCAAAACCACAACAGCCGGTTTATTGTCAACAACGTCATTCCTGAACCGCATTAAAAATTGACATGTAGTCTCGCCACTAATACCACGACACACAAAATTGGGATGGGTTTCAAAAAACTCCCCATGTAGTCTTTTCCAGTTTTCAGTAATAGAATTGCCCATAAATACAACTCGATCGCCGGTATTTTTCGCAGCTTGCAACTCAGTATTTTCAGTTGCATACCGATTTAAATGAATCCATCCAGGAGATTCTGCATTTGAAACAGTGGCCAATACTGCGATTGCAGCCAATGTAAGAAATTTTTTCATTGTGATAATTAATTATATTTATTTTGTATAAACGATAAATCACACTAAATGATGTCATCTGAAGGAACCATTTTTTTTGCTTCATCAGCAAACCCATCAGGCACTAACACTTGCACCGGAGCCCACGTAAACGTCATTGGAAGGGTACTTTGCAAAGCAGTGTTCAAAATTGTGGTCGGAATACCGGCATTCTTCAAAGCACCCTCGATTATAGACGCATCAGCCACTGAGTTACATTCAGCAACTACAGTCCACTTTAAATCACTATCTTTAGCCATTTTACTTAATATTTAATTTATTCAAAGCTGTATGATATTTTCGAGCATTCTCATTATGTTCAGCGAGTGTCTTTGCAAAGTTATGGTAACCCGAAAAATCCTCTTTGGCACACATATATATATAATTATGCATCGGAGC
>CANOKG010000008.1 GCA_947566655.1 uncultured Muribaculaceae bacterium
AATCACTCATTCTTTAATATAACTATTTTTTGTGTGTTAAATTCAAACACACTCTTAGTTCAAATTATTACTGTTTGATAAAACTTATTATTTCAGCTTAAATTTCACAACACGTGCATCCTTACCTGGTAGCGTAATACCTATTTTACCTTCTCTATCTATTGTTACAGGTTCTCCGGTCCATAACTCGACTGCACTATCTATCTGAGTGCCATCCAAACCTATCTCATTGAGGCTAAAACTTATCTCACACTCGGGCTCGTCATAGTTAAACAAGGCAACCCATCTATAACCCGGTGCTGTTCCTTCAAATATATTGGAAGCCTTCTCATCACGACCGGGGCGTACGGGTCGAAATGACTTCGTTTTTCTCGCCATATCGTTAATCTCGTCATTACATGCCATCATTCGAGCCCGTTCCTTTACCGATTCTTCTCCAGAACTACTGAAATTGTCACCCAGAAAATATACTCCGGTAATAGCTGAAGACGTTAGACGAGCCCGATTCTCACCCTCGCTCACTTCCTTGAATACAATATGATCGGCATCGTTAAAGTAATACATATGGTCAAGCCACCATCCATAGGTCAGCGCATTAAGCGTGTATTCAGTACTACCAATGTTATTCCATGCATCACATCCTATGCGTCGGCTCTGGGCATAACGAGCTGGGAAAAGCGGTGCAATCGACAAGTTAATCCACAGCTTATCCCCGGCAATACTGTCAATAAACGACATGCCCCTGTTAAATGCCTGAGTCCCTGTTGTTACATCAGGATCATAGTGATGATCTGACTCGTAGGCACCATGAGCCATGAAATCAATCTTTACATACTCATAACCCCAATCGATGAACTCTTTAAGCTGACGCTCTATTCGAGCTTTGGTACCAGGGTGGGTGGGATCCAATGCCGGAGCACCGTCAAACTCTATCGGAACTCCATCGTGACGCAGGTACAGATCGCCCATTTTATACCCGGGAGCCTCAGCGACAACTACTTCTTGATTATTTCCCCAATCTGTAAAGGGACAATAATAAATACCCGCTTTGAACCCGTGGGATTTACACTGTTTTACAAATTCACGATGTTGTTCGGGCTTGAAACCGAAATCCCAGAATGCATCAAGATCAATTACCACAGTTGAATCAGCACCATGAAATGACCGGGCGAGATTTTCAGCAAAAAATTCAACCACCTCGTTGGCGTTATCAAAATTGATCTTGGTTTGTAGATCACCCCAGCTATTCCAGCCAAATGGTCGTGGCCCGGGTTTTGTCTCATTAGGCCAAAGCTTTGCCGTGGCATCGGCAATCGCCTCCACACCATCACGCCAATCAGAAGTCAAAGCCACATAAAAACGCGCTGAGGAGACCGAAGTTCCCTTTATCACACCATGAGAACGAACATCTCGCGTAAAGCTTGAAGTCACACCGCTATAGAGTTGCAGGCCTACTACTCGGTTCACACCCTCTGTTTTATATTTTATAGCCGATTTCCAGTTATCATGGTCGACTGAACCTACAACCAATCCTCTGCGGCTTACGGCATCAAACAGCCCACCAATCTCGTAACTCTCATTAGATTCTTGTCCAAATTTTTTAACCGAATAACGAACCCATGCATCATTATCATAAGGCACAAACAGCTGGAGATTTTCACGTCCGTCAAGAGTAATAGCCGATCGATTGTCAACCGGCTCCATAAAATTAAGCCCCTTTGCAGAGGCTGGTCCAGAAACCGTTAAATCCACTAACATGTGTGGAGTTTTGGGAGCAAGAACAAGTCGTAACTCTGCTTTTGCTTCAGCAACCTTAATACCAACAACTTTCACTATAGTTGATTTACCTAAAACCTGATTATCGATTTTAGCCGACTTCACTGAAATTTCGTTACACTCCGAGAAACTGGTTATTCTGTCGTTGAGTCCCCACGATGCTATCGATCGATTTAATATTGTATCTCCTCCAAATGTAGCAGTGACAGCTCCATTTGTGACGTCCACATCAACATTCCACTTTCCCGCGTGAATTGTTTTTCCATTTATCAAACCTCTACTAACGGCCACTATCAACAAGAGCAACAAAACATACTTTCTGTTCATATATTTATTCTAATGTTTTTTTAAATCAGACATATTTTTCAAGCGTAAGATTACACCGGCCGATCTCATCAGTAATGATCTATAATGGAACTATTGTGTAAAATTACAACATTTATCAATAATAAAATTGTATTTTTGCGCCAAAATTGAATCAGATGAATGAAATAACCGATAAAAGTATTCTGAGCCGCTCTCAGCGACTGCTCGGTGACGAAAATATGGAGCGGCTACAGGAGGCTCGCATTATCGTTTTTGGAGTCGGAGGTGTGGGGTCGTGGTGTGTCGAGAGCCTTGTAAGGTCAGGGGTAAAACATATAACCATTGTCGACAGCGACATTGTCAGCCCATCAAATATCAATCGACAACTCATGGCTACAACCCTGACTGTAGGACGCGTTAAAGTTGACGCGATGAAAGAACACCTGCTCACGGTTAATCCATCAACTTCAATCGATGCCCGTCAAATGGTGTTTACCACCGATACAGCCGGTGAGTTTGATCTTGACTCATATGATTATATAATTGATTGCATCGACTCGCTGAAAGACAAAATCCTTCTCATTGACCTGGCAACTAAGACTAAGGCTAAATTCTTCTCTTCAATGGGAGCGGCACTGAAGATAGATCCAACACGAGTAAAAGTTGATGAATTCTGGAACGTAAAGGGTTGCCCGCTTGCCCGCGCCATACGTCAGCGATTCAAGAAGATGAACTACCGACCGGCTCGCAAATTCCAATGTGTCTACAGCGATGAACTTGTACAGAATCTCGGCAATGACGAGACCGGGTCCAATGAACCAAATCCATGGAATAAAGCGTGTGTCAACGGTTCTTTGATGCACATCACCGCCATGTTTGGACTCATTCTCGCCGGCCTTGTCATTAAAGATCTGACCTCTAAAAGTGCACTACAACCATCTCCCGCTATAAAGCACTGACCATTTCGAGTTCAAGTGTTCCTCCGTCTTGAATCTCGCTAAAGTCAATGAAATTTCTATCGTGCGGCACACCATTCAGACGGACACTTTTCACATATATGTTTTCAGGAGAATTATTTTTAGCCACAATCTCAAAAGATTTTCCCGATGGCATCTCTATTTTAACACGGTCAAACAGCGGAGTACCTATCGCAAGTTTACCTCCGGCCGGTTCAACTTGATACAACCCCATCGATGACATTACAAACCAGGCCGACATTTGGCCTACATCCTCGTTGCCGCACAGCCCGTCGGGGGTATCGCTGTAAAGATCGTTCATAACTTGTCGCAGCAATGGAGCGCCCTTTTCTGGCTGCCCGACATAATTGTAGAGATATAATATATGGTGGCCGGGCTCATTACCATGGGCATATTGACCTATAAATCCGCTTATATCGGGTGAGGCATCACCGTTAAGTATGCTTTCTTGTATAAATAATGAATCTAATTTGGAAGTGAACTGCTCCGGGCCACCGAACAGATTTATCAGCCCATCGGGATCTCCCGACACGAGCCATGTGTATTGCCATCCATTACCTTCACAGTAGTCATCGGCACGGTGAGAGGTAGCAAATGGATCGAATATCTCATTTCTGAACTTTCCGTCAATACCTTTACCTCTCATAAAACCTATGGTAGGGTCGAAGTATGCCATATATCCCTTGGAGCGTTTATCAAAATAAGCGGCATCATCCTCATAGCCCAATTGGCGCGCCACGCGAGCTACAGCCGCATCAGCGATAGCATATTCCAATCCCTTAGCCACACTCTCATTAACATCGGGGGCATCATAAGGAATATAACCATATTGCTTCAATATCGAAAGAGAGCGTTCGTCAAGCATTGAAGAATTTTTCAAAGCATCATAGGCTCCTAAAGTATCGGAGACAAAGCCTTTGAGCAATAAATCGCTGAGCACAATCACTCCGGGGTTACCTATCATACAGTCAGTTTCATTACCATGAAGATGCCATACCGGGAGTTTTCCCTGTTGACGATAAATATTTATAAAAGTCTCTGCATAATCGTTTTGCCTCTCAGGAAAAAGTATTGTCGACAAAGGATGTGCTGCACGATAAGTATCCCACAACGACAACGTAGTGTAATTGGTGAATTTACCATCGGTATTGTAAATATTGCCATCGGCACCACGATAGTCTCCATTGACATCACTGAAAACAGATGGTGCTATCATAGTGTGATACAGCGCCGTATAGAACTTTCGTTTATCAGTCTCATTATCGGTTTCCACTTTTACCCGACCGAGGACTTCATTCCAAGCCTTATCGGCATCGAGAGCAATCTGATTAAAACAACGACCTTTTGCCTCAGCGAGCAAATTTTCTCGCGCATTATCACAACTCACCGGTGATACTCCAACTTTAAGTTCAATCGGATCCTCATCGTTCAAAAAAGCAAACACGGCTACTTTGCCAACACGGTCATCAGCGAGATAAAACTGAACGGGTTGCTTAGACATCTCAGCCGCGAAATAAAAATGCTGATCATTTGCCCACCCTGTCGATCGACGGGAACCGTTAAACATCAGGCTGTCGGCAGCAATCTCTATGCTCGACTCCACCACGCGATCCCAGCCTATGCCATAGCCTAAGTCTACACGCAGATACACAGTATCAGCATCGGCAGGGAAAGTGTAACGATGTACACCAACACGATTTGTAGCTGTCAGTTCAGCCTCTATCCCGCTATCGTTCAACACCACACGATAGTAACCGGGGGCACAGAGCTGACTATCGACCGGGAACGTCGAGACATAACTACTGCCTTTTATCATAGGCATAACCAACAAGTCGCCCAAATCCCCAATTCCGGTGCCACTCAGATGAGTGTGACTGAAACCAAGAAGCGTAGTGTCACTATAATTATAGCCCGAGCACCAGTCCCATCCCTGCACGCGTTGCGAAGGACCGAGCTGCACCATTCCAGAAGGACAATTGGCTCCGAGAAACACATGACCATGACCTCCGGTACCAACCATTGGATTGACATATTCCGTTAAAGACGCGCAGGAATCACCATCATCAAACCTACTACCGGTACATGAAAACGCCAAAGCCAATATTGACATGCCAAGCATTAAATGGATAGCTTTCATAAAACAAAGAATATAAGGTTAGTATTTAATCTGTAATGATTATAGTACAAAGATACTAATAAGTGGAGTGCAATACAACATGCCGACAACTACAAACGACTGTTTTTGATTTTATGAAAGAAAAAAATTGGAGATTTGACATTACATTGCAATATTCTCACTAAATTTGCACGTTAGAACAAAATGTATTCATATATGGATTTATTTGATACTATATCGGCCGATATCAAGAAGGCCATGCTGGCTAAGGATCGCGTCAGACTTGAAGCCCTGCGCGGAATCAAAAAAGAATTTCTTGAGGCTAAGACTGCCAAGGGAAGCGATGGCACTTTGACCAACGAAGTCGCTACACGCGTGCTCGTGAAGATGGCGAAACAACGTCGCGAAAGTGCCAATATATATACCGAACAAAATCGTCCCGATCTTGCTGAGAGCGAGCTTGCCGAAGTTGCCGTTATCGAAGAATATCTTCCCAAACAACTATCAGATGAAGAACTCACTGCCGAGCTAACCCGCATTATAGGGGAACTCGGAGTCACCGAGCCATCACAGATGGGTCGTGTGATGGGAGTTGCAACAAAGGCTCTTGCAGGACGTGCCGACGGCCGGGCAATCCAAGCCAAAGTAAAAGAATTGCTTAACAAATAACTTCGCTATGTTAACAATACAGCAAATTAAGGAAAATCCTGCCCGTGTTGTCGAAAAGCTCGCCGTGAAAGGTTTTGACGGTAAAGAGGCTATCGACCAGGTACTGGCGCTTGACACCACCCGCCGCGAGCTTCAGCTCAACAACGACAATCAAGCAGCCGAGCTTAACAAAAAGGCCGCCGAAATCGGAGCACTGATGAAAGCCGGTAAGCGTGAGGAGGCTGAAGCCGCTAAAGCAGCCGTAGCCCAAATCAAAGAATCTCAGCGCGCCATAGCCGAACGTCTCGCTGAGACCGAACGTGCAATTCGCGAAATTCTTCTCACAGTTCCTAATCTCCCTTGCGATATGGTTCCCGAAGGACGCACCGCCGAGGATAACATTGTTGAGAAAACAGGTGGTCCTATGCCCGAACTTCCGGCCGACGCTCTGCCACACTGGGATCTTGCCCGCAAGTACAACCTTATCGACTTTGACCTCGGTGTAAAAATCACCGGTGCCGGATTCCCGGTCTACATTGGTAAAGGAGCCCGCTTGCAAAGAGCCTTGATTCAATTCTTCCTCGATCGCGCCAATGCAGCCGGTTATCTCGAGATACAGCCGCCCTATGTTGTTAACGAAGCATCGGGTTATGGCACAGGACAGCTACCCGATAAAGAGGGCCAGATGTATCACTGTCAGGTCGATAACCTTTACCTGATACCTACAGCCGAGGTTCCCGTAACCAACCTTTACCGCGATGTTATCCTTAACGACTCACAGCTACCTATCAAAAACTGCGCTTACTCGGCATGTTTCCGCCGCGAAGCCGGCAGCTACGGTAAAGACGTGCGCGGTCTCAATCGCCTGCACCAGTTCGATAAAGTAGAGATCGTGCGCATCGAGAAACCCGAAAATTCCTATGCAGCTCTTGAGGAGATGAAGGATCACGTGCAGTCGTTGCTCGATGAACTTGGATTGCCATGGCACATTCTTCGCCTGTGTGGCGGGGATATGAGCTTCACTTCAGCCATCACATTTGACTTCGAGGTATTCTCCGCCGCCCAGAAACGCTGGCTCGAAGTATCATCGGTATCCAACTTCGAAACTTACCAGGCCAACCGCCTTAAGTGCCGTTACCGTGGCGAGGACAAGAAGACACGCCTTTGCCACACCCTTAACGGTTCAGCACTCGCACTACCCCGCATCATGGCCGCACTGTTGGAAAACAACCAGACACCCGAAGGTATCATCGTTCCGGAGTGCCTGCGTCGCTACACCGGCTTCGATATCATAGACTAACATCATAAACCTTGAGCTAAACAGCCGCCAACACCGGTGCCTGTAGTTTAAGATGATCAAAACAATTATAGCCATCCGTAGTTGGGTGGCTATAATTGTTTTGATAAATCGGCAATAATTGGGATGGCAAAACGTTATAGGTTATATGAAAGCTGTAAGATTTTTACTTTGTTTGCTGCTACTGTCCACCCGACTTATCGGACATGCCGATCGGCTCAACGACAAGATACAGAACCGGCCATATGCCGACCTGCGGCCTTGGCATCTGGGATTTTCGGTTGGTCTGCACACTCAGGATCTATCGTTCTCCAACAATGGTCTGGTGACCGATGATGGAGAGTCTTGGTTTGTTGAGCAGCCATCATTTTCACCGGGCTTCTGCGTAAACGGACTCGTTGACTTACGGCTTAATGAATATTTTTCGGTTAGATTCACTCCCGGTCTCTACTTCGGAAACCGTGAGGTGACAATGGTGAACACAGCCAACAGCGAGGATAGCAGACTAAAACAAAACCTGAAATCCACATTTGTGGTCTTACCTATTGATCTGAAATTTGCCGGTCAACGATACCGCAATTGCCGTCCATATCTGGTTGGCGGACTAATGCCGGCATTTGATGTCTCAAAGAAACGAACCGACTATATAAAGCTAAAATCGGCCGACCTATACCTTGAAGTAGGTTTTGGATGTGATTTCTATCTACCTTACTTCAAACTTAATCCGGAAATAAAATTCTGCTTCGGTCTTACCGATGTGATCCAACACGATCGCCCCGACCTTGTTGACGACCCGGCTACAATGAAAATTACAAATTCTTTAAAACGGGCTACCAGCCAAATGGTAGTGCTAACTTTCTACTTTGAATAACATGCATTCGCTTTCACAATATATACTCAAGACCGGTTTATTACTGTTGTCACTGTTCGTTTCAACAGTAAAAATGACAGCACAGAGCGATGCACAGTTGACTCAGTACTACGAAGTCCCTGCCTACTATAATGCCGGAGCTATTGGCACTACCGACCTGCTACGCATACGCGGAGGCATGAGAATGCAATGGGTAGGAATCGATAACGCGCCACGCACATTCGTGGCCACAGCCGACATGCCTCTGAAAATAATGAATAAACGCTTTGCAGCAGGCATCGTGACCAGCCAGGGAAGCATGGGATTGTATCGAAACTTGAATCTCGGAGCACGGGTAGGCTACCACCAACCGCTATTCAAAGGCAGGCTGAGCATAGGTCTTGGCATAGGCTTCATAAACCAAAGCTTCAAAGGATCTGAGATACACTTACCCGATGAAGATGACTTTCATCAAGGCAGCGATGATGCAATACCAACCAACGACCTTAATGGCAACGCGCTCGACCTGAGCCTCGGAGCATTCTATACCCACAAATGGTTTTGGGCCGGCATTTCGGTAAACCACCTCAACAGCCCCACATTGACATTCAACTCAGAGAGTGGTGAAGGTGGATCGGAAGACAACTACGAATTTAATGTAGGTCGAATAGCTTATTTCATGGCCGGTAGCAATATTCAGGTAAAAAACACGTTATTAGAAGTGATACCTTCGATGTTGATCAAGAGTGATTTCAACTTCACAACGGCCGAGATAACGGCTCGTATAAGGTACAACAAATTCTTGTCGGGCGGCATAGCCTATCGCTATAACGATGCTGTCTCGCTGATATTAGGTGCCGAGCTAAAAGGGTTTTATATCGGATACAGCTATGACTACCCTACTTCGGCAATAGCGAAAGCATCAAGCGGCAGCCACGAATTGATAGCCGGCTACAGCTTAAAGCTTGACCTGAGCGACAAGAATAAGAATAAACACAAGAGCATACGCATAATGTAAACCGCATGAGAAAGAGAACAATATACACAACACTGGGAGCTATGGTACTTGTCATGGCCTCGTGTGCCGTTGGTTCACAAAACCGCATGGGCGGTGAAGTTACCGGCGTTTCGGGCACGGCGTGGGCCGAGCCTACTCCCTATGGCATGGTACTGGTGTCGCGTGGTTCGATGAATATGGGGCCAGGACAGGACGACTCACTGTGGCATATAAAAGCCGCTCCCAAAGGGATGTCGGTAGATGCATTCTGGATGGATGAGACTGAAATCACTAACTCGAAATACAAACAGTTTGTATTCTGGGTGCGTGACTCCATCATTCGCGAACGCTTGGCCGACCCCGCCTATGGTGGCAACGAAGAATTCAAAATCGAAGAAGATCGCGAAGGTAACCCAATCAAGCCCTATCTGAATTGGTCAAAAGCCATTCCATGGCGCAATGCCAACGAAGATGAGCAACGGGCAATAGAAAGTCTATACCGCACCAATCCTATAACCGGACAGAGAGAACTCGACCCCGAGCAGCTCAACTACCGTTATGAGATCTATAACCACACCGAGGCTGCCAAACGCCGCAATCGTCTCGACCCACGCCGCCGCGAGTATAACACCGATCGCCCGGTACCTACCGATGTTCCCGTAATATCAAAAGATACCGCCTATATTGACGATGAAGGCGAAATCGTGCGCCAGACCATAACACGCGGTCTCACAGGAGACTATGACTTTGTAAACACTTACATTGTCAATATCTACCCCGACACTACTGCATGGATCAACGACTTTGACAATGCTTATAACGAACCCTACGTAAGACTCTACTTCTCTAACGGAGGTTACAACGAATATCCCGTAGTAGGTGTGAGCTGGGAACAGGCCAACGCTTTCTGCAACTGGCGCACCGACTTCCTGCGACGCTCACTGGGACGTGAAGGCGTCTATGTGGAGCCTTACCGACTTCCAACCGAAGCCGAGTGGGAATTTGCAGCACGCGCCGGTATAAACGACAATAAGTTCCCTTGGGACGGTGACCTTCCAATGAGCGAAGACAAAGGATGTTTCTATGCCAACTTCAAGCCCAACGATGGAAACTATGTAAAGGATGGCCATTTGATAACATCAAAAGTAGGAACATATGCACCCAACGACTTTGGCCTGTATGACATGGCAGGTAACGTAAGTGAATGGACTTCGACATCGTTCACCGAGAGTGTGAGCCGATTGACAAGCGACATGAATCCCGAATACAGCTACAACGCTGCAATTGAAGATCCTTACAAAATGAAGCGTAAGATCGTGCGCGGAGGTTCATGGAAAGATGTCGCACAGAACATTAGAAGTGACATCAGAATGTGGGAATACCAAAACGAGCAACGGTCTTATATAGGATTTCGTTGTGTCCGCTCTCAAATAGGCTTTGCACGCGGACAAAAAGTTAATTCAAAGAACAAGTAAAGAATCATCACGGCAATGGGAAAAATCAAGCAATACCGCAACGTTATCAGCATCTTCATCTCCAGCGAGGAAGGCCAGCGCTTCTTTAACTTTGCCTATAGTATAGGTGCCGCAATCGTAATATGGGGTGCTCTATTCAAGATACTTCACCTACCGGGCGGCAACACACTGTTGTCTATAGGTATGGGAACCGAGGTTCTGATGTTTGTGCTTACTGCATTTGACCGTCCGGCAAAGGAATACAAATGGGAACGCGTTTATCCTGAACTAACCAGCGACGAGGAGAATGAAGCAGCCAAGGTGGCACAACACCCCAACGGTGCAGTGCAAGGTGGAGGTACCATTATTATTAATGGCGGTGACAACACTCCAAGCGTGGCTAACGGCACAACACCGGCCAAGGCAACCATTGCCGGTGGCATGCATTCTACCGGAGATCTTGCATCTCAAATGGATGCGTTCTCTCTTGAGATGCAACAGTTGCGCGAGACAACACGCAGGCTTAATGAGGTATCGTCTACCCTCCTCGACTCCTACAGGGCTATCACCGAGAACTCCGATAACATATCGGCCAACTCCAACGGCTATGTTGAACAGATGCAGGCTCTGAACCGAAACATACAGGGACTTAATACTATCTATGAGATACAGCTGAAGAGTGTCTCAAGCCAGCTTGATGCGATCGACCGCGTGAACCGTGGTATTAAAGAGATAAGCGACATGTACATGAACACAGCCAACAACAGTGCCCGCTACTGTGAAGAGACCGAAAAGATGGCTCAGAACATGCAGCGTCTCAACAATGTATACGAAAAAATGTTGACAGCCATGACGATCAACATGTACCCTGGCATGCCAACACCTCCGCCAAACCCAACTAACGCTCAATAACGACCATGGCAGCCAATAACAACAGGCTATCACCACGCCAAAAGATGATAAACCTCATGTATATCGTCTTGACGGCTATGCTCGCGCTCAACGTCTCGAGCGACGTTCTTAACGGGTTCACTCAGGTAGAATCGGGGTTGACACGCACCAATGAGAATGTAGAACAGCGCAACGCCGCTTTGCTTGCCGCCCTGCAGTCGTTTAGCGAACAGAATCCCGACAAAGGAGGACCTTGGCTTGAAAAAGCAACTGAAGTAAGACTCTTCACCGACCATCTTTACCGGCATGTCGACTCCATAAAGATGCTTATCGTATCAAAAGCCGATGGTGATGACGCCGATATACATAACATTATAAACCGCGACGATCTTGAAGCTGCTGCAGTTATAATGCTGAATCCCTCCAATAAACGAGGAGAGAAGCTTCGCCACGACATCGATGCCTATCGCGAATATCTAAGTTCGATGGTAACCGATCCGGTAAAAAGGGTCAACATCGAGGCCGCGCTCTCAACCGAACCGGTGTTGGCTCCCGGTGAACTATCAACCTCATCGTGGGAAGAGATGAAATTTGATAATCAGCCTGTAGTTGCAGCAATCACACTCTTGACCAAACTCCAAAACGACATCAAGTATGCCGAGGGAGAAACTCTGACTATGCTGCTCGAAAATGTTGATGCAGGCGATGTGCGTGTAAACGAGCTGAATGCATTTGTAATCCCACAATCACGTTTCGTTATGCGCGGAGGTCGCTACCAGGCCAATATCGTATTAGCGGCAGTTGACACCACACAGCGTCCCGAGATATACATAAACGGCACACTGCTGTCCAATGACCGTGGCATGTATGAGACAGTCGCCACATCCACAGGAAATTTCAACTATAACGGATACCTTGAAGTGCCCCATGGTGACGGGTCGGTAACACGCCACGATTTCTCGTCAAGCTACACTGTTATCGAACCGACCGCAACCGTGTCGGCAACGATGATGAACGTGCTTTATGCAGGCATCGATAACCCTATAAGCATTTCAGTTCCGGGAGTTGCCAATGCCAACGTTTCGGCTACAATGACCAATGGCACTTTAACACGGCAAGGTGACAATTGGATCGCACGCCCGGCGACAGTTGGACAAGAAGCCGTTATAACAGTAAACGCTGAGATGGATGGCCGACGCATGGACATGAGCCAAACCCACTTCCGTGTACGTAAACTTCCCGATCCCACTCCGTTCATAATCTACACCGATGCACAGGGGAACCGCGACCGCTATCGCAGCGGATCGGGTGGAATTGCCAAGGGAACCCTGCGCCAGTCACCGGGAATCGAGGCAGCCATAGACGATGAGTTGCTTAACATCGCTTTCGATGTACAATCATTTGAAACCGTGTTCTTCGACTCTATGGGCAACGCTTCGATTGAACGCAGTAATGGCCAGGCTTTTTCACAACGGCAACTCGACCGCTTCGCCAAAATGCGTCCCGGCCAACGCTTTTACATCTCTAACGTCAAGGCCTCAGGTCCCGATGGCCTGACACGCACACTTGCACCCATCGAGGTGATAGTAAAATAACGCAACGACAACTATAACATAAGATCTCAAATGAAGATAATAAACTTGATACGTTCACTCTCGATAGTAACCGCGATTGGTTTGACCACGCTCACATCCATGGCTCAATCGTCACAATCACAGAGCAGCGGAATACGCCGCGGTGGTCGGGAAAAAGCGACCAAGGCTCAGCAAGGGCCTTCGCTCACACAGCGAATGCAGTCGTTTTACAACGATGACGATGGGTCTACATCTGATGCCGACCTGCAATGGATGCGCGTTATCTACCGCCAGCTCGACCTTGAAGATCAGGCCAACCAGGCCCTTTACTTTCCCGAAGAACCCGCTGAAGGAGAGGAAAGTCTTATACGTATCATTATGAGACTTGTTGCCGATGGCCGTATTGCCGCCTACGAGTACCTCGACGGTCGCGAAGACTTCAGCGACAAATCAAGACTCAATGTAGCTGAAATGCTTGATCGCTTTTCAATTCCTTACACTCAGGCCAAAGGTTCGACCGAAAAGAACCCTCGCTACACAATCGCACCCGATGATTTTCCCGCCTACGAAGTCCTCTCTTATTACATAGTTGAAAGATGGGAATTTGACACCCGCTCCAACAAAATGGATGTAAAAGTTGAGGCGATTTGTCCTGTAGTACACCGCTCGGGCGACTTTGGCATGGAGACCGTAAAGTACCCGATGTTCTGGGTCAAATTGGAACCCTTACGTCCCTATCTGGCTCAACAGGATATATTTATCGATGATGACAATAACCTCACCCGATTTACCTACGATGACTTCTTCGCAATGAATCTATATAATGGCGAAATATATAAGACTCGTAACCTCGCTAACAAGTCGATGATGCAACTCTATCCCGATCCCGACGATCTCAAACGCGCACAAGACAGCATCCAGTCGCGACTTGACTCATACGACAAGAATCTATGGGTGCCTACCCGTGAAGAACTTCAGGCAGCAAGAGAGAAGCAAGACAGCATAGGAGGAAAAGTTCCCGCTGAAAAGGTTAAGAAAGAGACTCCGAGACGCTCTACGCGCAGCACACGATCGCGACAACCCAAGGTTAAGGATAACGATGCGCCCAAAACACAGAAATCGGCCGGATCGGCTGTTCGCTCAGTAAGACGCCGAAAATAATGAAACGCACATTATCAATATTTTTAATGCTACTGCCTGTATACTTAATTGTAAACGGGCAGTTGCCGTTACCTACAGTCCCGGGCTCATTAACCTCTCCCAAAGATCGGGCAAACTATGTAGCGACCCACTTCTATGACTCAATGAATTGGAATGACACCACAATGAACAGCAACCGGGAAGTAATGCAATCGTGGGCCAATTTCCTCAGCATTCTGCCCATAGCCGATATCGATACGGCACGCACTGCCTTGATATCATTCATGAACAGCATACCTGCCTCAAAAGCCGAATATATCAGCGATCTCACCGATGGCTATCTATATGCTGTCGATTCAGAAATGTACAACGAGTCATTTTATCTCACGGCTCTTAGTGGACTGGCGACTAATCCATCGCTAAGTAAAGCCCAACAGGAGATGTACCAATCTCGCCATGAATACTTAGCCAGAAATGCCCCGGGCGACATAGTAAGTGACATAAGTGTACAGGAACTGGATGGCAAAGGGAATGATTTCAGCATCATGACACTTGCAGGAAAATTCCCTACCGTGATGCTACTCTTCTATGATCCCGACTGTGAAGACTGCCACGAAACGATGCAGACCCTTAGCACAGATCCCCATTGGGTTCAGATACGCCAAAGTGGTCAACTAAAAATTGTTATCGCCGAAATCACCGAACAAATTGAAGAGCAGTTTCCAATACTCACCGTACCATCCATTTATATACTTGACGGAAACGACCTGCATATCATATCACGAAATATGCCACTAAACAAATAAACAAATAATCTATACCCAATGAAATTAAAATCAATTGTTTTCACAACAGTTATAGCAGCTGCAACAATATTTTCAGCAACTGCCAAAAAGCCGTTGTACCTGAATCCTAAGGCTCCGATCGATGCACGCGTGGAAGATCTTCTGTCACGAATGACGTTAGAAGAGAAAGTAATGCAATTACAAAATCATGGAGTTGGTGACATTAATAGTATTCCGGGGTCATTCGGAGAAAATTCTTACGGAACTACCCACGAAATGTATCACACCGCCTATGAAGCGGCAAAAATATACCAAGCACTGGGAGAACATGTAAAGAAGAACAATCGCCTGTCAATCCCAATCATCAACTGTAGTGAGGGTATACAAGGAATTTTACAAAATGAATGTACGATTTACCCACAGGCCATAGCACAAGCATCGACATGGAATCCCGAACTTATTGAGGAAATGGCTTCGGCTTGTGCTCGTGAAGCCCGCTCCATTGGCATTCGTCAAGTATTATCACCCGTGCTTGATATAGCACGTGAACTCAGGTGGGGAAGAATAGAAGAGACCTATGGTGAAGATCCATACATGATCGCAGAGATGGCCAAAGCATTTGTAAACGGCTATCAGAGCGAGGGAGTGCTTGCAATGCCCAAACACTTCATAGCCCATGGTACACCATCGGGTGGCTTGAACTGCGCGTCGGTAGCAGGTGGCCCGAGAGAGTTCCGTTCAATTTATTTGTACCCATTCAAACGGGTTATTGCCGAGACAAAGCCTGGAGCTATAATGACCTGTTACTCGGCCTATGATGGAGAACCTATGACAGGATCACACTATTACATGACAGAGCTACTGAGAGGTGAATTGGGACACACCGGCTACCTGTACTCCGACTGGGGATCGGTAGAACGACTGAAATCGTTCCACCATGCAGCTGCCAACGATCAGGATGCAGCCATCATGGCAGCCAAAGCCGGCGTTGACATTAATGTCGACTGGACCTACCAGACACTTCCCGATGCAGTTAGAGAAGGTAAACTTGATGAATCGGTAATCGACACCAACGTTCGCCGCATACTCCGCACAAAATTTGAACTTGGACTATTTGAAGGCGATAAAATCGATCCCGAGAACGTTAAAAAGGTAGTACGCAGCAAAGAGAATATTGACTTGGCTCTGAAGGTTGCTGAAGAGAGTATTATCCTGGCCGAAAACAAAAATTCCATCCTTCCACTTGACTTGAATAAATACAAAAAAATTGCAATCGTAGGCCCCAATGGACATGTTGCTATAATGGGTGACTATTCGTGGGTCAACAACCAAGGCGAGGAAGGTATCGACTTATTTGAAGGTTTGACAGAGGCTGTAGGCAATAACGCTGCGGTAACCTTTACCGAGGGATGTGACTGGTGGAGTCAGGACGCTTCCAATATAAAGGATGCAGTGAAAGCCGTTGAAGAAGCCGATATTGCCATAGTAGCGGTAGGCACCCGCTCAACATTCCTTGGCCGAAACCCCGACAAATCGACTGCCGGAGAAGGTCATGATCTATCTTCGCTCGAACTACCCGGCTGCCAGCAACAACTGCTTGAAGCAGTTAAGGCCACCGGCAAACCTATGGTTGTAGCCTTCATAGCCGGCAAACCACTTGTAATGAAATGGGCTCAGGAGAATGCCGACGCAGTGGTGATACAATGGTATGGTGGAGAACAACAGGGTAATGCTCTTGCCAATGTTCTTCTCGGCAACACAAATCCATCAGGAAAACTCACCGTATCTTTCCCACGTTCTACAGGAAACACTCCCTGCTTCTACAATCACTATCCTACCGACCGCGAAGAGCCTTTTGATCATCCGGGAACACCCGAAGAACCTAAGGGTCACTATATCTTCGATATCCCCGAACCGGTATGGAATTTTGGACACGGACTATCATACACGACCTTTGAATATGGCGAGATGGAAGTTGACAACAATAGCCCTAAAGCCAGCGATGTTGTAACTGTTAAGATTCCGGTAACCAATACCGGCAATCGTGAGGGTATGGAAACTGTCCAGCTATATGTGAACGATATCGTAAGCACAGTAGCAACACCTATACAACAGCTTAAAGGATTTAAAAAGATAAGCCTTAAACCAGGCGAGACACAAACAGTAGAACTCAAACTTCCTATGAAAGAGTTAGCACTGTTCAACAAACAGATGGAAGAAGTTGTAGAGCCGGGAGAATTTGAGTTGCAAATAGGATCGTCCTCCAACGACATTCGCGCCCGCCACACAATAACTGTTGAATAGCAAAAATTACACGACAGCACTTTACAGGACAGCCTTGATCTCAAAATCAAGGCTGTTTTGCATTTTACAGGCGTTGAATCAGCTACTTCCACATGGCCGCATAGGCCACATCCTATGAATAGTTTGAGAGTAGTACAATACAAATAACGATTGATAATCAAATGATCATCAATCGTTATTCAGTACCCTGAGCCGGGGTCGAACCGGCACGGATTGCTCCATTGGTGTTTGAGACCAACGCGTCTACCGATTCCGCCATCAGGGCCTCTAATTGTGGTGCAAAGGTAATGCATTTTTCTTAGACATGCAAGAATAAATCCTACAGATTTAATTTTTTTTATTTTTTTGCTATATCGCGCCAAGTTCACTATATTTGTAAAGAACTAACAGATATAATTATGGATATGTGGATTGTATGGCTCATAGTAGCCGCGCTACTCGTAGTAGTAGAGATTCTGACCCAGATGATTTGGACCATCTGTCTGGCCATAGGATGTCTTGGTGCTATAGTTGCATATTTTGCCGGGTTGGACATTGCATGGCAAGTAGTAACAATGGCAATGGTATCGGTGGCTGCATTTGTAATTCTGCTGCCCGTTTTCAAACGCTGGCATGAGAACCACCCATCTAATGGAGACAAAGCGTTGACAGGTATGGAAGCGCTCCCCGGGCGCCGGGCAACAGTAACCGAACCTATTGAGCCAGGACAGATAGGACGTGCCCGGATAGATGGTGACACATGGCAGGTGCGTTCACCACGCCTCAAAACCACAATCGATATTGGAAACGAAGTTGTCGTGACATCGTTTGAAGGAAATATTCTCGACGTAGAACCACTAACGTAATATATCTCGCCAATCAGAACAAATCAAATAACAACATATTATGGATCCATTACCTCTTATTTTATCGGCAGTAGCCATACTGTTGGCTATAGTCATAATCTCGGCCGGAGTAAAAGTCGTACCTCAGTCTGAAACCCGCGTAGTAGAACGCCTTGGTCGATTCCATAGCGTACTGTCACCCGGATTGAATTTCATCATTCCATTTATTGATCGTCCTAAAATGATCTACACACGTCGCATCGAGACAAATGTAGCAGGTCGCACAGTAGTAAGAATGAACGCAACAACTATCATAGACCTCCGAGAGCAGGTATATGATTTCCCATCCCAACAGGTTATCACCCGCGATAATGTGACGACTGAAATCAACGCCCTTATCTATTTCCAGATAACCGACCCCAAAAAGGCTGTATACGAAATCGACAATCTGCCCAATGCAATTGAGAAACTTACTCAGACATCGTTGCGTAATGTGATTGGAGAACTCGAACTCGACGAGACATTATCATCACGTGATACTATAAACTCGCGCCTTCAAAACATTCTTGATGATGCCACCAACAAGTGGGGTGTTAAAGTTAACCGTGTAGAATTACAGGATATAACGCCCCCCGAAACCGTAAGAGTGGCAATGGAAAAACAGATGCAAGCCGAGCGTAATCGTCGTGCCGAGATCTTAAATGCCGAGGGCGAAAAGCAATCACTCATTCTTCGCTCGGAAGGCGAAAAGGCATCGCGTATCAACGAGGCCGAAGCCACAAAGCAATCGGAGATACTGCGTGCAGAAGGCGAAGCTCAGGCTATTATACTTAATGCCGAAGCAGAGGCCGAAGCGATACGCCGCGTAGCTGCTGTTGTAGCAGCAACAAATACTGATCCTGCCACCTATATTCTGGCTATGAAATATATCGAGACATTAAAGGAGATGACATCGGGCAAAAACAACAAGACGGTATACGTACCCTACGAAGCCTCATCGGTACTATCATCAATAGGCTCTATAAAGACGTTGTTCCAGAATGGTTCCGTAACTCCGCCATCAATATCCTGATCTATATTACAGGATTGGCCAACTAATTTTGAAAATTGTTTGTACCTTTGTAACCTAAAACACGAGTGTTACAAAGGTACATTTATTATGCAAGCTATTTCCAAATCGATAAAGTTTATTGGAGCCGAGGATGATAGCCTCGACCTTTTTGAAGGACAGTACCCCATTCCCGGAGGAATTTCATACAATTCATATTTTATTGTCGACAATAAATCGGCAATAATAGACACTGTAGATGCCCGCCGCTCCGAAGATTGGCTCTCATCATTAGCTAAGACAATAGAAGAGACCGGACACCAACCCCACTACTTGATCATACAGCATGTGGAGCCCGACCATTCGGGAAGCGTGCGCGACTTCGCCATCAAATATCCCGGTGTCAAGTTGGTAATGACAGCCAAAGCTCTCGCAATGTTAGCCAACTTCTTTGAAGAAATAGACTTTACACCACGCCATATAATAGTTAACGATGGAGACACACTCTCACTTGGCCACACTACGTTGAAGTTCATCACAGCCCCAATGGTACACTGGCCTGAGGTGATGATGACATTAGCCGTTGAAGACAAAGTACTTTTCTCGGCCGATGCATTCGGCACCTTTTCAATGTCAAACACTATGGCAGGATGGGATGATGAAGCACGCCGATATTACACCAATATTGTAGGACGATTCGGAACCAGCGTGCAAATGGCGATGAAAAAACTTGCCGGACTTAGGTTTGATATTATAGCTCCACTACATGGTCCTGCATTACGCGATAACCTTGCCCATTACTGGACGCTCTATGATAAATGGAGCCGCTATGAACCCGAGACAAAAGGTGTGTTAGTAGCCTACGCATCGGTATATGGAGGCACAGCCGAGGCTTCCCGTCGCTTAGCTTCAATACTGGAGGAGAAAGGAGCCGAGGTCATGCTCATGGATCTGTGCCGACACGACGTCTCCCACGCCGTTTCAATGGCATTCAAATACAGCCACATAGCGCTATGTTCCATTACCTATGATGGCGATTTGTTCCCCGCCATGCATGATTTTCTGCATCATCTTGAGCGAAAGAACCTTGCCAACCGCACGGTAGGACTTATCCAAAATGGCACCTGGGCACCTACCGCTGCTCGCATCATGAACGAAACAATAAGCCATATGAAGAATATGACTGTTGTTGAACCCACGGTAACCATTCGTAGCCGCCTACACTCAGCCGACCTCAATTCTCTCAACATCTTAGCAGAATCGCTAATGAATTAGGAATGAGGAATGAGCAATTCCTAATTTCTAATTCCTAACTCCTAATTCTTAATTATATTACTTCTTAAGTCTTATCAACTCACCAATCAGTAATACAGGTGATGTTCCGAATATAATTATAACCCAATCGGTCAATTTAAGTGGCGTGACAGAGAAGAATTCGCCACCTATAGTTACAATCGCGATTTGACCAATTAAAATAAACAGCAGGATAAGAAGAAACTCGCCACAGCCCTTGAAGTGGAATGCCGAGCGGTGGCTTGCAAAAGCACGGGCATTAAAGAGATTCCAAAATTGCAGAAATACAAAGATAGTGAAGAACAGAGTCAACTCATAAGGAGTAAGTCCGGTGTTGCCATGCATTGGCACACGCCCTACTTGAAGCAGTGATTCAATATCGGTGTGTTGGAAATAGTAGAGCAAGCCCAACAGGAAGACAAAGAGCACAAATCCTACACCTATAATTGAACGCCACATAGGCTGACTGATAATGAATGCCGTGCGTGAGCGCGGCTTTTCGTTCATCACCGATGCCGACGGCGGTAATGAGGCCAAAGCCATGGCCGCAAAAGTGTCCATAATAAGATTGACCCACAACATCTGTGTAACCGTCAGAGGAGATTGCATTCCCATGAAAGCTCCACACATAACGATAAGACAGGCCACCACATTGACCGTCATTTGGAACAATATAAAACGTTGTATATTTCGGTATAGCGAACGCCCCCACATCACAGCACGCCCAATCGATGTAAACGAGTTGTCGACAATAGTAATATCAGAAGCCTCCTTGGCTACCGATGTACCATCGCCCATCGACAAGCCCACATGGGCCGCTTTCAAAGCCGGAGCATCGTTAGTGCCATCACCGGTTACAGCCACTACTTGACCATTGGCCTGCAAAGCCTCAACAAGCCGTTTCTTATCCAACGGCCGTGCCCGTGCGATAATCTTGAAGTCACCTACACGCTCTTTGAGTTGTTCGTCAGACAGCTCTGCCACTTCGGCTCCGGTAATGATGTTACGGTCTCCATCAACAGTATCGTTCCACAGCCCGATCTGGCGACCGATCTCTTTGGCAGTACCGGGAGTGTCTCCGGTGACTACCTTAATGCCTATACCGGCATTAAGAACCTCCGAAACAGCATCGGGAACATCGGCTCTGACAGGATCTGATATCGCAACGATTCCCAAGAACGTAAGATTATGGGCAACGACACGACCATCGGCAATAGTAGCGTCACCGGGTTTAAGACGATGATAGGCGAAACCCAATGTGCGCATAGCCTGATTCTGGTATTCAAGTAACTGAGCATCTATCTCGGCTTTAGTCACTCCAGCTGTATCACCACACATCGAGAATACTATCTCGGGCGCTCCTTTGACATACAGAATGCTCTCAGATCCACTTCTTACAACGGTAGCCATGTATTTGCGTTCAGTAGAAAATGGCAATTCCTCGATGCGGGTAACACGGCTTCTCAAATTTTCATAATCGACACCTCTTTCACGCAACCAAAGTAATAATGCACCCTCGGTAGGATTACCAAGCACCTGTGGTTTCTCAGCTGTCAAATCGAGTTGTGCGGTAGAATTAACTGCTATTCCTTCATACAAAACATCGTTCGACGGATTCCCGTAGAAATTGGTTTTGTACACTTGCATCTGATTCTGGGTAAGCGTTCCGGTCTTGTCGGTACATATTACCGTTGTAGCACCCATAGTTTCACAGGCATGCATCTTACGAACGAGGTTGTTGGTTTTCAACATTCGTCTCATCGAGTAGGCCAACGAAAGTGTCACCGCCATAGGCAACCCCTCGGGTACCGATACAGCAAGAAGAGCCACGGCAATCATAAAAGTCTGGAGCAGGAACGTTACAAACGAAATCCAATCAAACTCAGGTACATTAACAAAATAAAGTATCAAGCGACCCATTATGATGATAGCAGCTACAATATAAGCGATACGGGCTATCAAGCGACCGAGGCCGTCGAGTTGCTCGTTAAGAGGAGTCTTTACCGAGTCATCAATTTGTGCGGCTACAAAAACTTTGCCATTCTCAGTATGATCACCAACCGCTGCGACACGCATTATACCGTGGCCTTCCATTACTTTGGTGCCACGAAGAACGTAGTTTGATGGGAAAGTGGCTTCGCTGTCAAAGTCATCCTCCTCTATAGTCTTGTGAGCAATCGGCTCTCCGGTGAGAGTTGATTCATCGACATTAAGTGAGACGGCTTCAAGGAGTTGGCCATCGGCCGGAATTTCGTCACCGGTATTAAGAACCACAATATCCCCTACCACAACATCGCGACGCGGCACCTGTTGAATTGCGCCATTTCGCATAACCTGCACAGGCTCGTCATCGTTTACCTGATTAAGAATAGCAAATTCCTTATCGGCCTTCATTTCAAAATAGAAAGCCAGACCGGTAGCAAGAAAAATAGCTATAAAAATTCCTATAGGTTCAAAAAACACCCCGGCACCTTCCTGTAATCCCCAGTACTCGTAACAGGATATCCCCACAGAAAGCACTCCCGCTATTATCAAAATAAGTATCAGCGGGTCCTTGAACTTCTGGAGAAACTGCTTCCACCAAGGAGTCTTAGCAGGTGGAGTGAGTAAATTATCTCCATGTTTATCACGACTTTCCAGTACTTGAGTGTCAGAAAGTCCGGTATATTTAGCTTTGTTTGACATATGATTTTTTAATATAATAACTAAGGAAACCGCCAATTGGTTCTGAGTGGCAAAATTACAAATAAAATATCAATAAAAACACTTTGGGGTGCAGGGATGTTATAAAAGCAAACAACCATTTTATCTATGAGAAACATAACACTTACAGCACCTGTTGCAATCAAACGATCGGTTGCGACACGAAATACAGCTTTACAATTCAAGTCATTGACACTTGATGACATACCACAAATAAAACATCTTCTATCAATGGCCTCCAGCAGAGCCAACGATTTTTCAATCGGGGGAATCTTCATGTGGGTAGATTATTTCGACTACCAATATTGTATCTATGCCAACACGTTATTCATAAAGGGAGTAAGCGAACTCGACCGCAATACAACGGCATTCTCTCTCCCTATCGGCGCGATGCCGCTGAAATGTGCCGTTGATCTGGTAGCCGATTACTGCAAGGTAAACGGTATTAAGCTTAAATTCTCAGCCGTCCCCGATGACCGTCTTGATGACCTTAGAGCCCTCGGACCATCTAAAATAGAGAGACTTGTTGACTGGACCGATTATATTTATGATGCCTGCGATCTGGCCAACCTGTCGGGCAAACGCTTTAACAAAAAGCGCAATCACGTGAATCAGTTCACATCAGCCAACCCCGACTACAGAGTGGAAGCGTTGACCGGTGAATCAGCCCCCGAAGTGCGTTGCGCTTATGTCAATTGGCTTTCAGAAACTGATGTTGATAAAACATCGGCTGCATCAGAAAGTCTTCAAACTCTAAACGTACTTGACAATCTCGACAAATGGGGCTTCGAAGGTATATTGCTTCGCGACCAACGTGGGGAGATAGTAGCTTTTACACTCGGTGAAGTAATAGGCGATACGTTGTTTACCCATATAGAGAAAATGAACCATAGTGTATCCGGATCAGGTGAAATGATTAACCGGAGCTTTGCCCGGTGGATGATCCAACGATACCCCGATTTGCAGTACATCAACCGCGAGGAAGATGCCGGTGACGAGGGTCTGCGCCAAGCAAAACTATCATATCACCCGACAATACTTCTATCCAAATATGATGTGACATTATTTGATAGTGCCCACAGCTCTGACAACTGAATTGGCATTGCGCGGATCATTAACAATCAAAGAAATACGTCCATTCAGAATTTCAGTAGGAATAGATAGTGGATCAACGGTTACAAGTACAGTCGCTTCCTTTCCCTTCTTTAGTTTTTCTGTTGTTGTTGTCACGGTAATACCTGGATCGGTAGTGTAAACACGCCTTATAAGCATTGTTGACTTTCCGGTATTTTTAAAGGTGAACGAACGGGTGACAGGCCCTCCGTTGCGGTCAATTTCACCAAAGTCGAGAGTTTTGGTTTCAAACTCGATAGCCGGGGCTTCACGAAGTTGACCGGGAGTCATACGCGAGAAATCCTCATCGACAATAGCTATCATATCAATTTTTACCGGCTCATCGTGGGGAGTGGCACTTAGTAACAAACTGTCGGTATAAATGCCATACATATCGTGCTCGGGCACAAAGTAAATAGTATAAGTAACCTGTTCGCCGGGGCCGACCTTAGGTGTAGTTGTATTGATTTTAACACCACGTGGTATCCTATCCCAATTGGGAGTAATAGAATCGGGGGTAGCGTTATATACCTCAAAGAAAGCCGACTTGCTCTTGCCATTTTTCACCTCGCCAAGCAATATATTATCCTGACGAAGTTTTAGCGAGCCTGCATCTACGGGATAACGACCACGAAGTGTGTTTCCGGCTCCAATCACAACTCCCTTGATAAGGAGAGTGTGCCGCGGAACATCACTGTTGAAATCGACATAAACTTTCTTTCCAAATCGGCCGGGCCTTCCTGTCGGGTTGTATGTAACCTCGACATAACCGGTGTCGCCCGGTTCGATAGGAGCCTTAGTATAGGCCGACGATGTACAACCACACGTAGCTCGGGAAGCAACGATTACCAAAGGTTCATCACCTACATTAACATATGTAAACTTGCATTTTACAACGCCATCATCCTCCTCAAAGGCACCGAAATCGTGAACCTCAGAAACAAACTTTGCCTCAGGACCAGAAGCAAAAATGGCTGTAGCCGCAGTTATGGCAGTGGCGATAGAAAGAATAAGTC
>CANOKG010000009.1 GCA_947566655.1 uncultured Muribaculaceae bacterium
TCCTAAAGATAAGCTTCAGGAGAGTATGTTGGGCTTTTCAGAGGGAGCTTTGACTGATGCTGATATACTTCTCTATGTAACCGATGTGGTTGAAGATCCGGTCAAGAATGCCGATTTTCTTGCGAAGGTAGCTAAGGAGAAGGTCCCGGTGCTGTTGGTAATCAATAAAATAGATTTAGTGAAGAGTCAGCAGGAGCTTGAAGAAATTGTTGCACGTTGGAAGGAGCTGCTGCCTAATGCCGAGGTGTTCCCGACGAGTGCAAAGGAACATTTCAATGTCACTAATTTAATGACTCGTATTGTGGAACTTCTGCCTCTATCGCCTCCTTATTTCGGAAAAGACGCGCTGACCGACAAGCCCGCCCGCTTCTTCGTTACCGAGATTATCAGAGAAAAGATCCTGTTGAACTATGATAAGGAGATACCTTACTCGGCTGAGGTTATTGTCGAAAAGTTTGAGGAGAGCGAGAAAGCTATCCATATAATGGCAGTAATCTATGTTGAACGTGATTCACAGAAAGGTATTCTCATAGGCAAAGGCGGCTCGATGTTGAAACGGGTAGGTACCGATGCCCGAAAAGATATCGAGAAATTCTTTAACAAGAGTGTTTACCTTGAACTTTTTGTAAAAGTGGAGCCTAATTGGCGTAACCGTGAGAATAAACTGAAGTCGTTTGGTTATATCGAGTAATATCCTTAACTTCGCAAAGAATAACCAAAATCAAGCTGAATAATACTATATTATGGGACAACTTGTAGCAATAGTGGGTCGACCCAATGTGGGTAAGTCGACACTTTTTAACCGACTTACCCAAACCCGCACGGCTATCGTGGATCCTACAGCCGGAACAACCCGCGACCGCCAATATGGCAAGGTTGATTGGAATGGCAAGGAATTTTCGATAGTCGACACCGGTGGTTGGGTGGTCAATAGTGAAGATATTTTTGAAGGAGAAATCAATAAACAGGTTGCATTGGCGATCGAACAGGCCGATGAGATTCTGTTTGTTGTTGATGCGATGAATGGTGTCACCGATTTGGATGACCACGTTGCTGAGATTCTGCGTAAATCGCGCAAACCTGTTATTCTTGTAGCAAACAAGGTGGATTCAAACGATTGGCTCTATAACGTTCCCGAGTTCTATTCGCTAGGACTCGGTGATCCATATCCGATTTCGGCTGTCAACGGTTTCGGAACTGGGGATCTTCTTGATGAAGTAGTTGCCAAACTGCCCGAGAAAACCGATGAAGATGAGGCTCTTGACAATATTCCGAAGTTTGCGATTGTAGGACGTCCAAACGCTGGAAAATCGTCGCTTATCAATGCCTTTATAGGCGAGGAACGTCACATCGTTACCGA
Source organism: uncultured Muribaculaceae bacterium (assembly GCA_947566655.1). Taxonomy (GTDB): domain Bacteria; phylum Bacteroidota; class Bacteroidia; order Bacteroidales; family Muribaculaceae; genus JAAVFS01. The sequence goes on from CANOKG010000009.1 coordinate 1,361, forward strand.
CATTGCCGGTACGACTCGCGACAGTATCTACACGCGCTATAATAAATTTGGCTTTGATTTCTATCTTGTTGATACCGCCGGAATACGTAAGAAGAATAAGGTTAACGAGGATATTGAATATTACTCGGTGATACGTTCTATCAGGGCTATCGAGGCGAGCGATGTGTGCATATTGATGATTGATGGAACACGTGGCATAGAGGCTCAAGATACCAGTATCTTTTCGCTTATCCAGCGCAACAAGAAAGGATTGGTGGTGTGTGTGAATAAATGGGACCTGGTTGAGGATAAATCAGTAGCCGCCATTAAACATTATGAGGCGGCTATTCGGGAGCGTTTCGCTCCGTTCACCGATTTTCCCATCTTGTTCACGTCGGCTCTGACCAAGCAGCGTATTTTCAAAGTATTGGAAACTGCGGTTAAGGTATATGAGAACCGTCAGCGTCAAGTTCAGACCCATCAGCTCAATACCGTAATGCAGGAAGTTATCGCGGCATATCCACCGCCTGCCAATAAAGGTAAATATGTGAAGATTAAATATGTGACAATGTTAAAGGGATCACCTATCCCAACATTTATCTTCTTCTGTAACCTGCCTCAATGGGTCAAGGAGCCTTACCGCCGGTATTTGGAGAACAAGATTCGCGAGAATTGGGATTTTCATGGAACTCCAATAAATGTCTTCATGCGAGAAAAATAAATTAATTTGAAAACATGAAAAGACGAAATTTCTTTACTTCAGGGTGGCTTTTCTTGACTATTGCCATTGTTAATGTCTTGGTTGCCGTAGTTTTCGGTATAGTGATAATGTGTAATAGAGAGTCCTTGGATGAGTGGTTCGCACCGTTGTGCATGTTGGTCCCGTTATCTGTCGCATTAGGAATAGTCGCAATATTTTTGCCTCGTCAAAAAATTGGTGTAAAGCGTGGTCTTACCATTGCTTTTAATGGAGTATCGGCTTTGTTTTATATGATGGCTTTGATTTCCATAATAACATATTGGGTCGACAGCGCGTTTTAAAAGTTCAAGTTTGGACTTATAGTACTCTTTAAACAGCTATTTTCCCAGCTCCGCTCCTACGGTGTTTAACTGTTGGAGTGGGGCTGTTCTTTTTGAGACAACAGTAACTATAGTATTATTTAGTTCTATGTCGAAATCAAACTGATTCATCATTTGATAGCGCATGTATTCAGTTGCGGTACAGGCGTGCCAAAACGTGGGAGATGTCTGATTGTTGGAACGCTTTGAATGGAATGATCAACATTGGCATGCTGCGGTCGCGGTATTCCAATTCGATATAGTCGGCTTTCTCTATTACTGCTTTCAGCATGTTGTGTTGGAGCTTGATGTCGGCACGCTCAGCGTTATTCTCGTCTTTGGGATTAACGGCAAACGTTATTGTTATATTTCCGTCGCGATTTATCGTTATATGGTGGGGTAGGGAGAGTGCGGCAGTTTCGGGTCGCAGCAAATAGCTGTAATAGGCGAACATCAGAGCTGGAGGCAGCAGAAGCAGTATCCAGATGAATGCCGCAAAGATGTAGGCCGAATCGCTAAATGAAGCGATGATGAAGATGAATAGTGGAGCGACAGCAACCCACCACCATCTTGCAGCTAACCGAGAGATGGCAGCTCGCGCATAGGTGGCGGGTGTTATTTTGATAATATTGCTTGTAATATCGCAGTCCATTAGATACGGTCAAGAACGGTACCAATAAGGTCGGTGACGGCTGTCTTGTAATTAGGATTGGCGTCGGTGTTCATACGGTTGGCGATGATAGTGCAAACAGTCATAGCTCTGTGGCCCATCAGTCGGCCAAGACCTTGCAGAGGGGCGCTCTCCATTTCGTAATTGGTGATACGGCGTCCGTTGTGCTCAAATTGTTCAATCGTGTGGTTCAGTGTCGGAGATGCGAGTGGCAGTCGTAGCTGTCGACCCTGAGGCCCGTAGAATCCCACGGCCGAGATAGTGTTTCCGCGCACCATGTCGTCACGACCTATACGGTCAACCAATTCGGCATCGGCATTGACCACGTAGGGGTTGGCCCATAGTTTATTCCAGGCAGTTTTTTCAATAAAAGCTTTTTCGAAGTCGAGATCAGCGACTTCGTTACGTCCTGCATAGTAGTTGAGTACACCGTCAAAGCCGATAGCTTTCTCGGCTATAACCGGAGTTCCGAGTTTCAACTCGGGTTGTAAGGCCCCCGATGTGCCGATGCGTACAAGTGTGAGCTGTCGATGTTGCTCGTTGACTTCGCGAGTCTCGAAATCAATATTTGCCAGGGCATCGAGCTCATTGATCACGATGTCTATGTTGTCGGGTCCGATGCCGTGGCTCAGGCACATTATTGGTTTACCTTGATAGGTACCTCCTATAGTGTGAAATTCGCGCGAAGATACTTCAAACGTTTTAGTATCGAAAAAAGAAGCGACGATGTCAACGCGCCCGGGGTCGCCAACGAGTATGACACGGTCGGTGAGCATCTCTGGACGTAGGTGAAGGTGAAATACCGAGCCATCAGAGTTGATGATCAGTTCGCTCGAAGGAATTATTCGTTTTTCCATGATACAATATACTTAAATTATTTATAAAACTCTATTTTGATTGAAATTTCAGTTTATGCAATGCTTCTATACTACAACAACGAGTTATAGTCGATAGTTTGAATTACCTGGTATCGATTACCTGGAGTTGTTGTTACTATCTCTTTCATTTCCAATCCAATCATGATAGTCATGATTTTGGAAGCGCTCATGTTGGTAGAGGCTACGAGCATGTCGTTGTCACACTCGGGGCGTGTCAATATAAGGTGTAGCAGCTGCTTTTCCTCGGCTGTGAGTTGTGGTAGTGTTGAAGTGGGCTGGCTATCGGTTTTAAGAGATGCTTTTGGTAGCCATTTCATGGCATCGGTGATGTCGGCCGGAGAGCAGATGCTTTGCGCCATTCCCGAGGCTATGAGTCGGTTGCAACCTGCGCTGTAGTTATCAGAGATACGCCCGGGGACGGCCATGACCTTTGTGCCACATTTTGTAGCTAATCGAGCTGTGGCGAGCGCTCCCCCTTCGCTTCCCGATTCAACGACAACCAAAACATCACTGAGTGCCGCTATAAGCCGGTTGCGGGAAAGGAAGTTATAGCTGTTTATGCTGGAGTTGTGATCATAGTCGCTGAGCAACATGCCGCCTTGTCTTACCATGCGGCTTGCAATATCCCGGTGGGCCGATGGATAGATTCGGTTCAATCCATGTCCAACGATCCCTATTGTTGGGATATTGGCTTTGAGAGATGCTGAGTGGGCTGTTACATCAATACCGTAAGCAAGACCGCTCACAGTACCGATTGAGTCGTGATTTTCAGCTAAATACTTGACTATACTCTCTGTGACTGAGACCCCGTAGGCTGTGGCGTGTCGAGTACCTACTATGCCCACTAATTTTAAAGCGTTCAGGTCAAGGTCACCAAGTGTATATATAAGTATCGGTGGACGCTGGGCCTTCAGTAGGCGTTGAGGGTACTCCGGCGATTTAAACCAAAGGGCTTTGATGTTATTCTTTTTTATGAAAACGACCTCATCGGCAGCTTGTTGAAGCGCTTGGAAACGTTTTTGTATCGAGATAACCGATTTAGGAATATTGCCCAAGGCTTTCACTTCCGACTCCGGTGCATTCATGAGTTCAGTCACAGAACCGAAGTTGGACAGTAGCTTTTGGGCCAAGTCTATGTCCATCGACGGGAGCAGAGACAAGGCTATGCGGTCAGTCAGGTTCGTTTCACAGAGGGAAGTATTCATCGGTGTGTCAAGTAGGGGCCGAAGGCTTCTTGTAGTTCATCTCCGCGAGAAACCCGACCTTGATGAAGCACTACGATGGTCATGAATGCTTTTACTACCGGGGTGCCATCGGGTTTGTAAATATCTTGTTGGAAAACATATCTCGGGCCACGGCGCGAAATGTTAAGGCAACTTATCATTGTTTCGCCCATTGTAAGCGGTGTGAGGTAATCTATCTCAGCGCGCGACAGCACAGGATCGTATCCTCTCTCGTGCATCTCGCGGAACGAGTATCCTATCGAGTCGCAAAATTCATGACGGGTGTGTTCGAGATAATGAAGATAGCGTGCGTTGTTCACAATGCCCTGTACGTCGATTTCGTAGTCTCGAACTTTAATCTCGGTTGAAAATGTATAGTCACTCTGGTTCATGACCTCAAAATTAATTAAAAAATTTAAAAGTAAGAATACTCTGAGAACTAAAAAATGAGATATAAGCTTTGTAGTTATCGGGATTGAATACTTATATTTAACAATTATTAACGAGTTTTGACGGTATAATTTTAGTAACTTCGCAACAAATCAATCAAACAAAATCACAAAATTTAGAGTTAAAACGAATCAAAAAAATCATAGTAAAAGATGAGTGTAAGAATACTGGTCGTAGACGATGAGGAGTCCATTTGCGAAATTCTTAAGTATAATCTCGAGAAAGATGGCTATGAAGTAGATACTGCATATAGCGCCGAAGAGGCACTGAGCCTTGATATCTCGTGCTATTCGCTGCTTATTGTGGACATCATGATGGATAAGCTAAGTGGCTTTGACTTACTGCGTAAGATTAAAAATAATGCTTCAACTCAAAAGATCCCGGTAATGTTCTGCTCGGCTTTGTCGGAGGAAGATGATATCGTAATGGGACTCAATAAGGGAAGTGATGACTATATTACGAAGCCATTCAATATTAATGTTGTTCTCGCCCGTGTGCGCACAGTACTGCGTCGTGCACATGTATCAGACAACATTTCTCATCAAATAGATCGAGGACACTACGAGCCCGATATTACCTACAAGTCGCTTCGTATTGACCGAAATGAGAAACAATGTTACATTGCCGGTCAACCAGTGGCATTGACTCGTAATGAATTTGACATACTTTTATTCTTCCTTGAACACCGCAACAGAATTCATTCACGCGAGGAGATTCTGAAGAAAGTTTGGCCTAATGAGGTGGTGACTACACGCGCCGTTGATGTTAATATAGCACGCTTGCGTCGCAAACTTGGCGAATATGGATCACATATTACAACTCGATTAGGTTTCGGATATGGTTTTAAAGAAGAAGTTTAATCTTCAATCCCGAATTTTCATCCCGCTGGTTACCCTTTTATGGGTGGTGATTATTCTTTTGGGTGTTGTGATGTATCGTCATGACCGCACAACGCGCATTGAGATGTTTAGAAATCAGCTCGAGGCTTTCAATAAGGTGCTCATCAGGTCCTACAATACCGAAAAGCAGGTGGCCGATTATCTTGATTTCATCGATGAGTATTTTAAGGGCACTCCTCTTGATGATGTATTGATTGGTGTGTATGACGGGCCTACCGGCGAGTATATCGATGGTAAAGGATTTGAGTTCCGACCGCCAACAATCGTTGATGCCGATGCCGATGGCTTCCTTAACGGAGCCGATTTGGAAACTATAGTGATCGATTCGGTGGGCTATAAACCATCTGATGCATTTCTTTACAGTACGACCTACTCCAACGATTCGAGTATAATAGTGCGTACGATAATGCCATCTAATGTATCGATATCGCGCGCCGTTTCTGCCGATATGTTTCTTTGGGTAGTAGTGTTTGTCGTATTGATATGTATTACTGTGATCGCCTATATGACCACACGACATATAACACGAAATATAAAGTTGTTACATGACTTTGTTGAGCGTGCGGCCAATGATCGCGACTTCGTGACCTACAGCGATTTCCCCGATGATGAATTGGGTGATATCTCTCGTAAGGTAGTGCATATTCATAATGCGCGCAGCGCGGCGGTTGCCGCCCGTGAGCATGAACATAATATGGCACTGCATGCTATCGAGGAACGTGCAAAGCTTAAACGTCAGTTAACCAATAATATATCTCACGAATTAAAAACTCCGGTAGGTATAGTCAAAGGTTATCTTGATACTGTGATCGATGAGCAGGATATGGACGATAATGCACGACGCCATTTCCTTATAAAGGCTCAGTCTCAGGTGAATCGTCTATGTGATCTTCTTAATGATTTGTCGACTATGACTCGCCTTGAGGAGTCTTCATCACAGGTGAATATCGAGCCATTGAACTTCAGTGAACTTGTTGCAGCAACGATAGATGATGTTGAGGCGAGCGGTATAGCCGGAGATATGCATCTGACAATGTCGATACCGATTGACTGTGAGGTAATGGGAAACAAATCGTTGCTCTCGGGAATGCTTCATAATCTGATCAAGAACTCATTCCTTTATTCCCGTGGATCGGAGATCGTGATAAAATGTATTGATCAGAGCGATCATTACTATTCATTTGCTTTCTATGATGATGGAGTGGGAGTTCCTCCTGAAAGTTTGTCTCACTTGTTTGAACGCTTTTACCGCGTGGACAGCGGCCGGTCTCGTCGCAATGGAGGTACCGGTCTTGGCTTGCCGATTGTGAAGAGTACGATCAATGCTATGGGGGGTACGATCACCGTCAGCAACCGCGCGGAGGGTGGACTTCAGTTTACATTCACTCTACGACGTGCTCAGCAGAAATGAAAATGAAATTTTATAGATTTTTAGCCCCGATAGTGTTGCTATTGGGGTTATTTTCATGTCATAGGTCAGAACGTTGGGTTGAAATCAATGGCGCGGTATGGAATACAATCTATTCAATAAAGTATGAAGGTGCTGAAAATCTTGTTGATTCCATTTACATGGTGTTAAGAGAAGTGGAAATGTCGCTTTCTCCTTTCAATTCACAATCTAAGATATCGGCTGTGAACCGTGGTGAATCGGCTGAGGTCGATAGCAATATAATCGCTGCTTTCAGAGTATCTCAATATGTTAACAGGCTGTCGGGTGGAGCTTTTGATCCAACATTGTCACCGTTGATCAATTTATGGGGATTTGGTTATGAATCTTATGATTGTTATGAGCCTACCTCTGAGATGATAGACTGTGTGAAACGAACAGTGGGTATCGATTCCTGCTATATTACAAATGGAAAATTATATAAAAAACATCATGATACAACGTTTAATTTCAGCGCTGTAACCAAGGGCTTTGGTTGTGACAAAGTTGCTGAAATGCTACGCAGAAATGGTGCTGATAATTATTTGATCGAGATTGGAGGTGAGATTGCTCTTGGCGGAGTAAACGACCGTGGAAAGCCCTGGCGAGTGATGATAGATGCTCCTGATGAAGGAATGATGCCGGGCCAACAGGGGCTTGTAACTATAGAACCGGGTAGTGGAGGTGTCGCTACCTCGGGTAATTATAGAAATTATCGCGATCTGGGCAACGGTCATAAGGTAGGTCACACAATAAATGCAATTACAGGTAGGCCGGTAGAGACCAATACCCTCAGCGTCACCATTAAGGCCGATGATTGTGCCACTGCCGATGCATTGGCTACGGCATGTATGGCAATGCATCCCGATAGTGCCATATCAATGGTGTCAAAATTAGAAGGCGTCCAAGTATTGCTTGTTACACTTCAGCCCGACAGTACATTGAGTATCTATTCTACATTTAGCCGCTAAATAGTGGTAAAAATGAATTGAATGTATTATATTTGCATGTATAAGTACCCCCGTAAAATTGAGATGGAGTGAAAATTGTGCATGTTGTATGGAAAATGGTAGTTGGTGGAGCCGAATGTATGTTGCTCGATATTGTAAGAGTGCAGGCCGAGACCAATGAAGTCCATGTCATTTCAATTGATAGAGACAGCGCGACATCGATGTTGCAACAGCTCGATAGCCGTGTTAAGTTTTATAGCTGTGGACGATCCCATGGCTCCCATTCTCCGTTTCCGATACTTAAATTGAATGCCTATTTGTGTAAGGTTCGTCCAGATGTTATTCACACTCATTTCGGAAAGATCTACAAGTGTATTTTCACCCCTTGGATAGCAAAGGTCAGAACAATCCACAACACTACCAATGATATTGGCGAGTACTCACACTATGACAGGTGTTTTGCCATAAGTCGTTCGGTTGCTGAAGAATGGAAGCAGGCCGGACGTGATGTGCCGGTGATTACCAACGGTATTAATTGTGACCTTATAAAGTCTCGGGATTTTACGGCAGAAAAGCCCCCCGGGGACGTTTTGCATTTTATTCAGGTGTCGCGGCTATTGGTAGAACAGAAAGGTCAGGATTTGCTTATCGAAGCATTGGCTATTCTGAGAGATGAACTTGAGGCCGGGCATTCAAAACGCTTTGTAATGCACTTTGTGGGTGGCGGTCCCGATGAAGCGATGTTGAAAGAGATGGTGATAGAACGCGATCTTGGTAATTACGTGGTGTTTGAAGGTGTCAAAGATCGAAGATGGGTATATGAAAACCTGTGTGACTTTGACCTTTTTATACAGCCTTCGCGCTTTGAAGGTTTCGGTCTTACGGTCGCAGAAGCCTGTGCTGCCGGTATTCCGGTTTTAGTCTGTGACAACGAAGGCCCTATGGAAGTGATCGATAACGGTAGGCTCGGTCTTAAATTTAAAACCGGAGATTACCATGATTTGGCAGCAAAATTGGTAGACTTTACAATAAATGGCTATAAAAATGAGTTGTTAATTAAAGCCTATGATTTTACAAGGGCTAATTTTGACGTGAGCCGTACGGCCCGGGAATATATTCACGCATATCATAGCATCGTCAAGGATTAGAGTTTTATCCATGAAAAAAGTAATAACCTACGGAACTTACGATCTCCTTCATCAGGGACATCTCAATCTGTTACGCCGGGCTAAAGAGCTTGGTGATTGGCTTATTGTAGGGGTTACCAACGATAATTTCGATCGAAACCGTGGCAAGTTGAATGTGGTGAACAATGTTCTGGAGCGAGTGGAAGCTGTTAAGGCAACCGGACTTGCCGACCAGATAATCATAGAAGATTATGTGGGACAGAAGATTGACGATATTCAAAAATATGATGTTGATATTTTCGCAATCGGGTCGGACTGGCAGGGTAAGTTTGATTACCTGAAAGATTATTGTGAAGTTGTATATCTGCCACGCACTGAAGGTATCAGTAGCACTATGTTGAGGGCTAAAGCCCGGGAGTGTGTGAAAATAGGTATTGTCGGGGCCGGCCGCATAGTTCCACGTTTTGTGTCGGAGCTAAAATGTGTCAGCGGTATAGCTCCGGTTGCAATTTTTGATGTTGATTGTTCGAAGGCTCAGAATTTGGCCTCGTCAAGTGGTATCACACTGGTTGCAGAATCGTTGGATGAACTTATCGGAGCCTGTGATGCGGTATATGTCGCTACACCTCACTTATCACACTATGATATAACCCTAAAAGCACTTTTGGCTCGCCGGCACGTGTTGTGTGAGACTCCAATGGTGTTGGATAGAAAACAGGCCGAGGATCTTTTTGATATTGCCAAAGAACAAGGATTGGTCTTGATGGAGGCCAATAAGACGGCCCATTGCCCGGCTTTCAATCATTTGATTTCGATGGTGAAAAGCGGTGAGATAGGTGATGTGGTTGATATAGAGGCCTCGCTTTCGAAGGTGTGGGGTGATACTACGTTAAGAGAGTTTGATGCCAAACAGGCCGGCGGCTCATTGTTTGAATTAGGAAGCTATCCACTTTTACCTATATTGAGACTTATGGGCTGTAACTTCGAGGATATACGTTTTTACTCCCGTATGTCTGACAGCATAGATATCTACACCAAAGGTATCGTGCAGTATCGCAATGCAGTTTGCTCTTTTAAGGTTGGTCTTGGCGTCAAGACCGAGGGAAACTTGATAATATCGGGAACAAAAGGATATGCCTATGTTCCGAGTCCATGGTGGAAAACCGACTATTTTGAGCTTAGATATGAAGATCAAAATAATAACAGAAAGTTTTTCTATAAGTGGGACGGTGCCGGACTTAGATATGAGATACAGGAATTCGTATCATGTATATTTGGCAAGCGATATGCTTCATCGAGGTTGAGCCATAACCAAAGCATTGCCATGGCAGGTATAATGGAACGTTTCAGTAATCGCCTTAATTTTATAGAATTATGAGGCAAATAGAAAGTGCAGAAGAGCTTCATGGTATTCTTCTTGGTATAGGGCGGGCTTTTGATGACCTGTGTCGAAAGCATAATATACCATATTACATGCTTGGGGGTACGATGCTCGGAGCTGTGAGACATGGTGGAATAATACCATGGGACGACGATCTTGACTTTGGTGTCCCACGCGAATTTTTTGACCGGTTGAAGCAGGTGCTCAGTGATGAATTGCCCGACCCTTATCGTGTTGTTACGCTCGAAAAATCAGACTCGATGTTGAACGATATAATAAAAATCGAGGATAGCCGCACAGAAATGGACGAAATCTATAAGGAGAACAGCAAGGATCATATAGGGGTTAATATTGATATATTCCCGCTTGATCATATAAGAGATTTGTCGGAGGTTAAACGTGTCTTTCCATTGCTCAGGTTCAACAATTACAGGGTGCTGTCGCTTAAACAACGCGAGGGGATAAAACTATTGGCAGCGATTGCTGTCAAGGTGGCCTTTTTCTGGCTGGGGCGTCAAACTATCCCTAAGTATATATCGAAGAAATTCTCGTCAAATACCGACGGGAAATATTATGCCAATCTGTTTGGAGCATGGGGTATCAAGGAGGTAGTCGATAAACAATTTTTCTTGCCGGGGCGTGTCTACGATTTCAACGGATTACAGTTGGAAGGTGTTGGCAATCCCGATGCTTATTTATCTCAACTCTATGGCGATTATATGAAATTACCATCCGAGGGAAAGCGCCATTTTCATATAACGGGGTGTCGTTGGAAGTCATGAAGATAATTTTAGCAAATAAGTTTTATTATCGACGTGGAGGAGATTGTATATGTACAATGAATCTCCAACGGCTTCTGGAGCAGCATGGCCATGAAGTTGCCATATTCTCCATGCAGTATCCACAGAATGAGGATAGTAGGTGGAAGAGTTATTGGCCTTCGGAAATGATCGGTAAAAAGGTGCTGACGCGTCCGTTTGGCAGCCATGAGGTAAAATGTTGTTTTACTCGGTTACTCGATGATTTCAAACCTGATGTGGTGCACCTGAATAATATCCACACACAGTTGTCGCCCGTGATTGCCGAGCTGGCTCATGAACGTGGCATCGGGGTGGTTTGGACGTTGCATGATACAAAACCTGTGTGTCCATGTTATACATGCACCCGCGCCGGCATGTGGTGTGAAGATTGCGTTTCAAAGCCGTTATCGGTGGTGAGGCATCGTTGTATACATGGGTCTTTGCCGGGTTCGGTCATCGGCTATTTTGAAAAAAAGAAGTGGAGTGCATCGCGTCTGTCCCGCTCGGTCGACCTGTTTATGCCTCCGTCCCGTTTTCTTGCCGATACGCTTATTAATGGCGGCTTCGATTCTGATAAAATCAAGGTGATGTGCAATTTTATCGATTTAGCGAAGTGTAAAGGACCTGAAGTAGCGAAGGGTGATCATTATATCTATGTGGGTCGAGTGGAAGCTATAAAAGGTTTACGCACGCTTTGCCGTGCTGCCAAAAGTCTTGATCATAGATTGATTGTTGTAGGTAATGGCGATCTGTTGCCTGAGTTGCAGAGAGAGTATTCCGATTCAGAGCATATTAAATTTATGGGGCAGATGTCATGGGAAGAGTTTAAACCATTGCTGCAAAGTGCACGTTTTATGGTAATTCCATCAGAATGGAGCGAGAACAATCCATTGACGGTAATAGAGTCCCAGTCGGTAGGAACGCCTGTACTGGGTGCACGTATAGGCGGAATACCGGAGCTTATTGAGGAGGGCGTGAGCGGAATGACCTTTAATAGTGGTGACGTGCGTGATCTCAGGCTCAAAATTAAAATGATGTATGATCATTCATTTGATTATAGAGGCATAGCGCGAGCTGCCACCGATCGATATAGCGATGAGGCCTACTATAATAGGCTTATGGATATTTATAGATCAATAAGCAAAGGGTAGAGAGTTGTGTTACGGTTTGCCATCAACCGGTTTCTTATCTTACCGCTGTCGGGATATTCGGTATTGCATAGCTCTTTAAGGCCGTTTTGCATTTAGTATGTAGTGCTGGTGGATTTATGCATTGATTTGTATATATCAGCAATTTGTAGGGCTATGTTGTCCCATGAATATCGGGATAAATCATAGGTTCTTGGGGTTGAAAGAAATTGTAACTTTCGGTTTAGCGCGTTGGTTAACGAATCGGTATCGCCTGTTTTAAAAAAGTCATTTTTGTTAAGCTCTTCTATAGTATTGGCAGGGATATTGCTGACGATTACGTCAAGATTATAGCTCATTGCTTCCAATAGGGCTATGGGGAGACCTTCGTGGTAGGAGGGAAGTACAAACAGCGCTGCATTTGACATCAGTTGATTCAGTTTTTCCCCTTTAATGAAACCTGTTAGTGTGACGCCGGCTCTGTGTGCCATTGATTTAAGGTGTGTTGAATATTCGTCTTCGTGGTCGGCATCTCCGGCTATTGCAAGTTTGAAGCCTAAACGGGCAGCATCTGATTTCTCAAATGCAGCTATTAAGTCATGGAATCCTTTTTCCTGAACAAATCGCCCCAAGGTAACGATGTATTTTTGTGGAGAGAGGCCAAGTTGTTTGATGTAGTCGGTGTTGGTTGATTTAACAGGAGTGTTAACTCCGTTAAACACAAGAATAGCATCTTGACGGTTATACTTCGTTTTGATGATATTGTTGATGACGTTGGATATAACGATGACGCGGTTTGAGTATCTCACCCCCATGCGTTCACCTGTCTTCAAAATGAATTTAGCCAATTTACCCCATTTTTGACGATCGTAATCGGGGCCGTGATGGGTCATAATCACTTTCATTCCAAGAAGACGGGCCAGAGGGATTACTATAGATGGACCTATCGCATGGCAATGTACAATATCAGTACCGAGACGCCGGGCTTTAAATACAGCGAGAGTCGTGTGTATTATCGCTTCAAACGATTTCTTTCGCGGAGTATACAGGTCGATTAATTTAACGCCTTTATATTCAAGTAGATTATCGTTTGTATAACATTTACGTCTCATCAAAGTGACGTCAAATCCCAGTTTAACCAATCGCGGATACAGTTCTTCACAGTGGGTTTCAACACCGCCTTGTATGTTGGGAATGCCGCGTGTGCCTATAACTGCGATTTTCATGGCGTTAAGATTTTATGTTGGTTAAAATTTTGTACGCAGGTCACCCTGTGCCGGGTCTTGACCAACGTTGTAGGGCTTATTGACCAAACAAGGTTTCAGGCCTCTTAACGAGCGAAGCTTGTTTTTGATAACCCACTTGGCAGGGTGAGTCAAGTATTTCTTCATGACCGGAGAGGCTGTGCCAACCATCCAGCAGTTTTTAGGGCAACGTTTTACTTTCTCTCTGACAGCTTGGGCCTGTTTACTTGACCAGATGTCGTTGAATTTATCCTTCTTGATGTTGCCCATTGAATCTTTCCAGCAGCTTTCCTCCATGCCGTTACATGGATAAACCTCTCCCCATGGATCGATAAAGAAGTTGGCTGTACCGGCTTCACATGGCAACAACCGGCGCTTGCCATCAATGTAATTGATCAACCCCATGTTAAAGAAAGCTCTGAACCAAGACTTAGGATGTTTCTCGGCTAATTGCAATTCAATAAGTTTCTTGAAGTTGTCGATAACTTCATCTCGGTTGGTGATTCGATTATCGGTCTTGTGGAAGTAGTAGGAATTGTGGAATGCGGCAGTGGCAAACTCCATTCCCAACGACTTGGAGAGACTGTATAACGAAAGCATGTCTGACGAGTTGTTGTTTGAAACCGTACATCCGAAGCCTATATCCTTGAGCCCCATATCTCTGAGCCTAAGCAGGGTTCTCAATCCCTTGTCGAAGCCGCCTTGTCGGCCCCGGAGTTCATCGTTTTTCACGCTGAGGCCTTCGATTGAGATGCGGATGCCGATTTTTGGAAACCGCTTTGCCAAAGCAATGATACGGTCTTCAAACCAACCCGATGTTGAGATAACGATTCGATCGGTGTGGCGATAGCATTCCTCTACAATTTCGGCAATATCTTCGCGCACAAAAGGTTCTCCACCGGTAAGGTTGATGAACTTAAGTCGTGGCAGAGATTTAAGGTCAATTGCCTTTATCTCTTCTTCCTTGTCGGTGGGATTCTGCCAAATGTTGCACATCATGCACTTCATGGGGCAGCGGTATGTAAGGATTATCGAGGCGTCGGTTGGTTTTGTATATTTAGCTTCCATTAGGAATCGATGTGAATTGGTATACAGGCGCTACTGTGCTTGTCAGCTATCGATCTGTAGGACGAAGCCTAAAAACAAAGGGCGCACGCTAAAAAATTAACGTATGCCCCGTGTTGGTTATTGTAAAAATAGATTAAATATTTTCAAGTTATCGTTTTCCGCGACGTGAAGATGTGCGTGGACCGCGACGTTTTTTGCCCGGGCGTTCGTTCAGAGCCTGGTGGACCGTGATATTGCGTCCCATGTCATCTTCATCGGGTCGTGTTATTTTGTCAGCGATTACAAAATCGAGTTGTTTCTTTGGTAAGTCGGCTCGGGCTACTTTGATCTTTACCTTGTCGCCAAGACGGTAGCGGGCATGAGTGCGGCGTCCTATCAGGCAATAGTTTTTCTCGTCAAAATCATAGTAATCATCAGCGAGATCTCGCATAGGTACCAGACCTTCACACATGTTTTCTTCCAATTCTACGTATAGACCCCATTCGGTCACCCCTGTAATCACGCCGATATATTCCTGACCTATGCGTTCGGCCATGTATTCTACCTGTTTGTACTTTATAGAGGCGCGTTCGGCATTGGCGGCGAGTTGTTCCATCTCTGAGGAGTGCTTGCATTCCTCTTCGAGTTTTTCAAGGTTGACGCTTCGTCCTCCTGTAAGATAGCGGGCAAGTAGACGGTGAACCATCATGTCGGGGTATCGCCTGATCGGCGATGTAAAGTGGGTATAGTACTTGAAGCCAAGGCCATAGTGTCCGATATTGTCGGTTGAATATACAGCTTTAGCCATAGAACGTATTGCGAGTGTCGAGAGAAAATTCTCTTCGGCGCGTCCTTTCACATCGGCAAGCATTTTGTTTATAGAGCGGTTGATAGTTTCTGGTTCGCCCGAAATCTTGATTTTATAGCCGAAAGTAGCAGCTACGGTTGCCAAGTCCTGTAGTTTGCCTTGGTCGGGCTGATCATGGATGCGGTAAACAAATGCTTTTGGTTTTTTACGGGCCGGTGGACAACCAATGGTAGATGCTACAGTCTTGTTGGCCAGTAGCATAAATTCTTCAATGAGTTTGTTGGCGTCTTTCGACTCCTTGAAATATACACCTGTGGGGTGTCCTTTTTCATCTATATCGAATTTTACTTCTGCACGATCAAATTCTACTGAGCCGTGTTTATATCTTTCTTCCCGAAGTATCTTGGCGAGACGATCGAGTGATAGTATCTCGTCTTTAAAATCGCCCTCACCGGTTTCTATAATAACTTGGGCCTCTTCATAGGTAAAGCGGCGGTTGCTGCAAATCACGGTACGTGCGATTTCGGCTTTCAGAACTTCGGCCTTGTCGTTCATCTCGAAGATACAAGAGAATGTCAGTTTCTCTTCGTCGGGGCGTAGTGAGCAGATGCCGTTGCTTAGGTGCTCAGGGAGCATCGGTACAACGCGATCGACAAGGTAAACCGAGGTTGCTCGTTTTGTAGCCTCGCGGTCGAGTGAAGTGTCGGGTTTTACATAGTGTGTCACGTCGGCTATGTGTACTCCTACCTCGTAATTCCCGTTTGGTAAACGTTTGAACGAGAGGGCATCGTCAAAGTCTTTGGCGTCTTTGGGGTCAATTGTGAAAGTCGTGGTGTTTCTCATGTCGAGTCTCTCGGCGATAACATCGGGGGTAATGCCGGCCTCTATTTTCTGTGCCGCTTTCTCCACGTTTTCGGGATAAATGTAGGGTAATCCAAATTCTGCTAAGATGGCATGCATCTCGGCGTTGTTTTCTCCGTTTTTACCAAGAATGTCAATCACTTCACCCCGTGGATTCTTGGCATCGTCGGGCCACTCTGTGATCCTTACTATTGCCTTATCTCCATTTTTACCGTTTTTGAGTTTGGCTTTAGGGATAAAGATGTCGGTGGCGAGGAATTTTGAATCGGTTACAAGCATACCGAAGTATTTCTCGACCTGCAAGGTTCCTATGAAAGTTTGCTCCTTCTTTTCGATTATCTCTACAACTTCGGCTTCGGGTTCTACACCTCGACGACGGGCCGCGATATTTATTTTTACGCGGTCTCCATTAAGTGAATGTAGTGAATTTCTTTCAGCTACAATTATGTTTTCTCCGTCTAAATCGGTTATGAGGCTGTTCTTGCCGTTGGAACGACTCACTAAAGTTCCGGTCGACAGGGCGGTACGTTGGGGCGTTTTGTATTTGCCGGGCGACACTTCTATAAGATCTCCGTTGAATGCCATGTCAACCAAAGTTAAAGCAACCTGGCGCTGTTCGATAGGAGCCGATGCGCCGATCGCATGGGCTACCTGTTTGTAGTTGTATGTGTTATTTTGCTGTTTTTCAACCCATTCTTTGATTTGGGCCAACAGTCGGTCGTTATTCTTTTTTGTTTGTGAACGTGCCATTGTAGTGTTGGTTATTGACTTTGTTATGAAATAATAACGCTGATAAAGGTTATTTTGTTAAACGAGCGACCCCAATGACTGGTGGCCGCTCGTTGAGTTGTTATCATTGTTGTTTAGTTTGTGTTGGTATTAAGCGTCGATGTTGGCGTAGTTTGCGTGTTCTTCAATGAAGTCGCGGCGAGGGCCAACATCTTCGCCCATCAACATAGAGAAAATACGATCGGCTTCAGCGGCATCTTCGATCTGTACCTGTTTCAGTATGCGATGTTCGGGCGACATTGTTGTCTCGCGAAGTTCCCGGTCATCCATCTCACCCAAACCTTTGAATCGGTATACCTTTGTTTTGTCTCCGTTGATGGCTATGAATTGTTGCACCTGTTGATCGGTCCAACAGTATTCCTCGGTCTTGCCACGTACGCATTTGTACAATGGTGGGGTGGCGAGGTACAGATAGCCTTGCTCAATGATGGGGCGCATACGGCGGAAGAAGAATGTCATCAACAGTGTGGCGATATGAGCTCCATCGACATCGGCATCGGTCATGATTATAATCTTATGGTAGGCCAATTTAGAGATGTTGGCTTCCTTGGGATCGTCGGGCGTTCCTATTGTCACACGCAGGGCTCGGAACATGTTGTTGATCTCTTCAGAGTCGAAGATGGTGTGTTCCATTGCTTTCTCTACGTTGAGAATTTTACCGCGAAGAGGCAGAATTGCCTGGAAATGACGGTCGCGGGCGCTTTTTGCGGTGCCACCTGCTGAGTCACCCTCGACGAGGAACAGTTCACATTCTTCAGCGTGACGAGACGCGCAGTCGGCCAATTTGCCGGGAAGGCCACCGCTGCTCAAGGGTGATTTGCGCTGTACATTCTGGCGAGCTTTGATGGCGGCGTGTCGTGCCTGGGCGGCTAAGATTACTTTCTCAACAATGACTTTGGCTTGACGCGGATGCTCTTCGAGATAGATGCCGAGAGCTTCGCTCACAGCTGTTTGAACGGCTCCGCTAACTTCCGAGTTTCCGAGTTTCGTTTTGGTCTGGCCTTCAAACTGAGGTTCCATAACCTTAACCGATACTACGGCAGTAAGTCCTTCACGGAAGTCATCGCTCGAAACATCAACTTTGGCTTTTTCAAGCATTTTGTTTTCTTCGGCATACTTTTTAAGAGTGAAAGTCAAACCACGTCTGAAACCTGTCAAGTGTGTGCCACCCTCAATGGTGTTGATATTGTTTACAAAGCTGAAAACATTCTCGTTGTAGGTGGTATTGTAGGTTAAAGCCACTTCAACGGGGATGCCTTGGCGCTCGGTGGTCAAGTGAATGACATCATTGATAAGTGATTCTTTGTTGGAGTCGATATATTCAACAAATTCTCTAAGGCCTGTCTCGGAGTGAAAATCTTCGTGACGAGGATTTCCTTCGCTGTCAAGATGACGCTTGTCGGTAAGGCTCAAGTGAATCCCGGCGTTTAGATAAGCCAAATCGCGCAAACGATTGGCCAGCGTGTCGTAGTTATATACGGTCTCTGTGAAAATGGAATCGTCGGGTCTGAATGTTATGCAAGTGCCGGTGTGGTCGCTTTCTCCTTCAACGCGAAGTTCGGTAGTAGGTTTACCGCAGCTGTATTCCTGAATGTAGCAACGGCCATTGCGATGAACTTCAGCGCGTAGGTATGTAGAGAGAGCGTTTACACATGAAACACCTACACCGTGAAGTCCTCCTGATACTTTGTAGGAGCCTTTATCAAATTTACCACCGGCATGAAGCACTGTCAATACTACTTCAAGAGCACTTTTGTGCTCTTTTTCATGCATATCGACCGGGATGCCTCGGCCATTGTCGATTACTGTTATTGAGTTATCCTCGTTGATGGTGACATCAATATGTGTAGCGTAACCGGCAAGGGCCTCATCGATAGAGTTGTCAACTACCTCATATACCAAGTGGTGCAAACCCTTGGCGCTGATGTCGCCAATATACATGGCAGGACGTTTGCGCACAGCCTCCAGGCCTTCTAACACCTGAATATTACTCGCGCTGTATTCCTCTTTATTTTCAGACATGTTTTATGATGATTTTACTGTTTTAGAACGTACAAAGTTAATGAAAAAATAGCAATTTCCCAAACATTGCTACTCCTAAAATTGGAGGTAGATAAAATCATGCAGGTAATATGACGAATTCGCTGATGGCTGTCGCATAGAAGATTATGCTTCGCTAACGCACTTATGCTGAGTTCGTAAATGATGAATTCAAAAATATCGCATAAATAGAACGTTAGAGACATCGTTCGTTCACAAACTTCGAGATCAGTGCCTTGATTGCTATCGCCGCTTATTGTTTCTTTCCTAAGAGTATGTTTGAATTTAACACACAAAAAATAGTTATACTAAAGAATGAGTAATCAGGTGATAGAGATAGTGCAGGGAGATAATCCTCGAAGAAGATCAGCTGCTTGCATGGCACGTTTGCCGGCCGGTTGCAGAACTTCTATCTTGACGGGATGGTCGGCACAGTCAACCAAGATATCGTTACCGTCTATGGTGACGCGTCCGGGTGATAGGGCTTTGAGATCGGCCACGATCGATACTTTCATGATCTTGACACTGACGGGTTGACTGTCGGCAAGTGACATCATGGTCCATGCAGCTGGGTAGGGGGATAGACCTCTCACATGGTTGTGAACTTTATCGGCTGAGAGATTCCAATTTATCTCGCAGTCTTCTTTGAATATTTTGGGAGCCGGAGTCGCCTCTTCTCCTTGCAAAAGTTCCTCTTGAGGAATAGGGCGGAGATTGTCTTCAAGAATATCGTTGACTGTCTTCAGGGTGAGGCGTGCACCAATTGACATTAGTCGGTCATGGACATCGCCAACACACTCATCGGGTCCTATAGGAGTACGTTCCTGACCTAAGATGTCTCCGGTGTCGATTTCATGTTTGAGCATAAAGGTAGTGACACCGGTTTCACTGTCACCATTCATTACCGCACGGTTTATAGGGGCTGCTCCCCGGTAGCGGGGGAGTAGCGATGCGTGAAGATTGAATGTCCCAAGTCGGGGCATCTGCCACACAATCTGTGGTAACATCCTGAAAGCGATTACAATGAAAAGATCGGCTTTCAAAGATTGCAGGTGTTCTACAAATTCGGGATCCTTGAGACTTACAGGTTGCATCAGATGCAGCCCGCGGGTAACGGCATATTGTTTTACGGCCGATTGCAGTAGTTTGTGACCGCGTCCGGCAGGTTTGTCGGGCATTGTAACAACGCCAACAATATTAAAATCGTTTTTAACCAAAGTGTCGAGGCTTTCAACTGCAAATTCGGGCGTGCCGAGAAATACTATGCGTAGGTCTTTCTTGTTCATAGGATAGTGAATTTATTGGAGGAGCCTTGAATACGGTCTTATTGGGAGGTCAGGGCTTGCCACAAGTTATCATCGTACTGTACCGGAGCTGTAACCGAAATGATTTTGTGAGACACCGGGTGTTCAAACTCAACATGTCGGGCCATTAAAGAAATGCTGCCATCGGGGTTGCTCCGCTTGTCGCCATATTTCAGGTCACCTTTTATAGGGCATCCAATGGCTGCGAGTTGTACTCTGATTTGGTGCTTTCGGCCGGTCAACAGATTGACCTCAAGAAGGTGGTAGCGGTCGGTCGATGCCAAGTGTCGGTACGTAAGTTTGGCTTCCTTTGTATCTTTTCCCGGTTGTTGATGGGCGTACGATTTGTTGGTTTTCTCAACCGTTGAAATGTAATGGGTCAAGGAGTCGGCTTCTTTAGGCGGTTTATTGCGGGAAATTGCCCAATAAGTTTTGTGGATTTCGCCCTTGCGAAACATCTCGTTAAGTCGGCTCAGAGCCTTGGATGTTTTGGCAAAAATGACGATTCCGCCTACAGGGCGATCGAGTCGGTGGACTACTCCGATGAACACGTTGCCGGGCTTGGAGTATTTTTCCTTAATCCACTCGGCTACAATCTCCGACAATGGCTTGTCGCCGGTTTTATCGCCTTGTACTATTTCACCGGGGCGCTTGTTTACGATGATAATATGATTGTCTTCGTAGAGTACTTCCATCTCGTTTATTAAATGTTGATCAGGATGAGCTAATGTTGATCAGAATTTTATATTATTCTTTTGACAGGCGACCATCTTTATATAGTGCACCGAGAGCCTGTTTGAACATACGTTTGCTACAACCAAACAATTTCCTGATAGCTTCAGGCGACATGTTGTCATCGATATGACATGTTGATCCAGACGTAGTAGCGTAGTGGAAAATGCGGTCGGCAAGGCCTGCAACTTCGTTGCGGTTGGACAGGGTCAGGTCTATTTTCCCATCGGGGCGCACGTGGTTAACATAAGCTGTAAGCGTTTGCCCTATAGTGACAGATCCAAATATGGCTGAGTCATAAATCATTCCCATAAATAGGTTGTCGACTACTGCTTTGTATCCTATCTCGGTGTGCTGAAGTATTAAGGCTTGTACGGCCTGTCCGCATTTGTATTGGGGTAGTGTGTTGCCAAGAAATTTTTCTATTTTCGCTGAAGCGGTTACTCGTCCTGATGCATGGTCGAGATAGACATATACAGGATAAACACCTCCGCGTTTCATCGTAGCGCGCTGTTCCTTGAATGGAACAAGCAGATCTTTGGGAAGACCCCAATCCAGAAAAGCTCCGATGCGGCTTACTTCTACAACTTGCAGGAACGCTACTTCGCCTACTTTGGCAAAAGGATGTTCGGTGGTTGCAACCGGTCGGTCCTCGCTGTCGGTGTAAACAAATACGTTCATTTCATCGCCCACAACGTGTTGGTTGTCTACATATCGGGCTGGTAAAAGAACTTCGTTTCCCTCATCGTCTACGAGGTAGAGACCGAAATCAACAAATCGGTTTACCCGTAGTGTATTATATTGACCTATATTCATTTTTTTGTGTAATTAAAATTAGAACCTATCTATCGAAACATATTCAAGTAATCATCAGTTCTTAATATGAAATTCTTGTGTTAATCCAGACCGGCTCCTGAGTTCAATAAGATTAAATGAATTGCGGTCGATATGTTCCAATTAATTTTACAAAAATAACGATTTTAATTGTAAACTTCATTATCTTTGTTCCAAAAATAGAGCGATGATC
This sequence comes from uncultured Muribaculaceae bacterium, assembly GCA_947566655.1. Lineage (GTDB taxonomy): Bacteria > Bacteroidota > Bacteroidia > Bacteroidales > Muribaculaceae > JAAVFS01. The sequence goes on from CANOKG010000009.1 coordinate 23,182, forward strand.
GATATAATAAACAAATATTTTCCGAATCTTAACGAGTTACAGCTGGAACAATTTAAGGCTCTTGGCGTTTTGTACCCTATGTGGAATGAGCGCATAAATGTGATATCACGCCGTGATATAGATAATCTCTATACCAATCACATTTTGCATTCATTGGCGATTGCCAAATTTATAGAGCCTGTTCCGGGCACTACTTTTGTCGATTTAGGTTGCGGTGGTGGTTTCCCCGGTATTCCTCTCGCCATCCTTTGGCCCCAATGCCAATTTCATTTGATTGATCGCATTGGAAAGAAAATTACAGTAGCCTCATCAATATCTGAAGATATAAGTTTGGAGAATGTTACATTTCAACATGGAGATGCCGCCGAGTGTCGAAAACGGTTTGACTTTGTCGTGAGCCGTGCGGTTATGAGACTTGACGAGTTGGTCAAAGCATCGCGTCATCTTGTATCAAAAGAGAGTGGCAATGGTTATCCCAATGGATTGATATGCTTAAAAGGAGGCGACGTGGCCGGGGAATCGGACCGATTACCGGGTAATACAGAGGTTTTTGAATATGATCTCGCTAATTATTTCACTGAGTCATTCTTTGAAACTAAAAAGTTGATATATGTTCCTTTAACATAAGTTAAGGGTGTGAGTGAGAAACTGCGAGTGCTTTTTGAACATTATCCCACACCATATTGTATAATTATAAAATAAGTTATTATGGCTCTGAAAATTAAAGGATTTGAATTTAACATGTTTGGTGAGATTACCTATTTGGTATGGGATGAGAAGAGCAAGGAGGCGGCTATAGTAGATGCCGGAATGTCAAACGATGCAGAGCGTAGTGTAATTGATGGTTTTATCGAAGATAATCGCCTTAAAATCAAATATCTGCTCAATACTCATATTCATCTTGATCATACCTTTGGAGTTCACCACATAGAGAATCGCTATGGTGTGAAGTTAAGTGCGTCTCCGCTCGATGAGCCGTTGGCTTCGAGGGTGAGACAGCAGGCTGTTTTGTTCCACTTGCCTATTGATGTGGAAGATGTTGAGATAACCAACAGATTAAGTTCGGGTGACAGGATCGAGTTGGGCGATAATTTTATGACAGTGATAAGTGTGCCCGGGCATACTCCGGGTGGTATCGCGTTCTATTGTCGGGCTCAGCATTTTGTCATTACAGGAGACTCACTGTTTTTGAGTAGCATAGGCCGAACTGATCTCCCGGGTGGAAGTCACTCTACACTTGTGCGTTCTGTAACAGAGAATTTGTTGACGTTGCCGCCTGAAACTGTTGTATATCCAGGGCATGGACCTGCAACTACGATAGGTCACGAGTTAACTTATAATCCTTACATTTAATAGGATTGTGGTTTCGGAAACTGT